>NZ_WEZF01000002.1:300000-516293 GCF_009177065.1 Tautonia marina | reverse complement strand
TGTCAGGTCAAACCGGTGGAAACCGAAACGGGGTTTTGGCGCAGTCGATCAGTGAGAGTGATTCCGCCTCGAAACGCCCCTCCGGATACTCCTCGACGTTCTACGACACACAGGGTCGGAAATACGATCTGCAGGCCGGAACGGTCACCCTGGCCATCGACCTGTTTGTTCCTTCCAGCTCGACGGGACGTCTGGCCGGCCTTTGGGCAACGGCTTTTGACAGCAACAACGTGGTGAGCAAATATCCGATCATTGAGTTTGCCAAAACGACCAGCGCCTCGAACGGCACCTTCCGGATCTGGAAGGACACCGCCTGGGAGGAGGTTGGTGGCTTCACCAACGAGAACCAGTGGTACCGAATCGGGTTCTCACTCGTTGGAAACTCCCTTCAGTACTACGTGAACAATAGCCTGGTTTTCACCGATACCTCCGTCAATGGTTCTCTTGGGTTCGGCAACGTGATCCTTCAGGGGCACAACGCGGGCTCGAACTACACGATCTACTGGGACAACCTGAGCGCAAGTGCCGTCGCGGTTCCCGAACCGTCGACCCTTGTGGGTGGTACGATGGCAGCGATGCTTGGTCTGGGACTCGTCTGGCGTCGTCGACGCGCTTCGGCGATCTGATCCACGCTGGATCGGATTGCTTGGCTTCAAACTCCAAAGACCCCGGTCTGCTGCGTCATGCGTGGCCCCGGGGTCGTTTCGTCTTTCGAAGATGGTGCGACTCTCGACGATGCGCCGCCGCAAGGGCGGGCCGTCATGTTTCCATGCCCCGGATTCGATCCTTGTTCAAATTTGTGTGACTGCAGACCGCCGAATTCACGATGATTCTGTCGAGGCCGTTTCGAAGGAACTCCGATGGGAAGAGGGAGGACCGGCCTGAGTCCGGTTCTTTGGCAACTCGGCTCCAGGAAACAACGGCATCAAGACCGCTTCCGATCCCTCCATATCCGTGGGCACGAATCGAAGCCAATGCGAGCGATCAGCAATGCCGACCTCACGCGATTAAACGCTCTGCGCGAAACGAAGCCAATCGACCTCGGATTGGCCCATCAAGCGGGTATCATCCCGCTGCGCGAAACAAAGCCAATCGCTGGACGCACGACGCGGAGCGAACCCATTTTGCGACACAACCCATTGAGAGGACTCAATCTCCCGAATGGCTTGCCAGCGCACCGAAGGGTGAGACAGGGTTCATCCCGGCCATGAGGGGGGCGTAGCGGTGTACCGCGCGCCGATCGGCGCGAAACGAAGCCAATCGGTGGAGCGCTCGCGCGGAACGAAGCCAAAGGTTTGCCGTAAGTCGTTGGTGGGAAACAAACTCGCGGTCCAGAACGAAGCGCTCCCGGTGGTGCGTCCGTCACCGGATCGGGAGCGCTCCTCGGGCAGCATCCTCAGAAGGTCGGGATGACGACCTTCTCCCCCTTCTTCAGGGCCGACTCGTGGGCGCAGAGGCCGACCATGGTCCAGTTGGCCGAGGTCTCGGCGTCGGGCAGGGCGGGGCGCTCGCCGCGGATGGCCATGAGGAAGGCGTGGGTCAGGTGGGGGTGGCTGCCGCCGTGGCCGGCACCCTGGGTGAAGGAGAGGTGTTCCTCCCCCTCGCCGCCGTAGACGCCTCGGGTGGTGAAGGCCTGGATCGGCTCGGGCAGGAGATGGGCGTAGTCGGGGACCTTGACGCGCTTCGGGATCTCGGGCTCGGGGACCGGGTTCGCCTCGGTGCTCTTGGTGTGGATGACCGGCTCCTCGTTCTCGACCTGCTGCCACTCGAACGACTTCTTCGAGCCGTAGGCGTCGAAGCTCTCGCGGTACTGGCGGGCGGTGTCGAAGAGGGAGCGGGTGACCTCGGCGCAGACGTCGGAATCCTTGATCGAGAAGGTGGCCGTCTCAATCGCAAACGGGCTGTTGTACTTGGCAACCAGGTCCTCGCGGATGCGGCCCGAGCCGTAACAGGTGACGGCCTCGGCGTGCTTGCCCAGGATCGCCAGGCAGGGGCTGACGCAGTGCGTGGCGTACCACATCGGCGGCAGGCCGGGCCAGTACTCGGGCCAGCCGTCCATGTCCTGCTGATGGCTGCCGCGGAGGAACTGCAAGCGGCCCAGCTCTCCCTTGTCGTAAAGCTCTTTGACAAACAGGTATTCGCGGCTGTAAACAACCGTTTCCATCATCATATAGACAGTACCCGCCTCGCGCTGGGCCTCGACGATCTGGCGGCACTCGTCAATGGTCGTGGCCATCGGCACGGTGCAGGCCACGTGCTTGCCGGCCTTCAGGGCGGCGATCGTCTGCGAGGCGTGGTCGGGGATCGGCGAGTTGATGTGGACGGCGTCGATCTCCGGGTCGGCCAGAAGCTCCTCGTAGCTCGTGTATCGCTTGGCGATCTTGAATCGGTCGCCGCACTCATCCAGCCCCGCCTTGTTCCGTCGGCAGATGGCGTGCATGTCGGCGTCGGGGTGGCGCTGGTAGATCGGGATGAACTCGGCCCCGAAGCCGAGGCCGATGATGGCGACCCGGATCGGACGGTCGGTGATCGTTTTGGTGGTGACCATGATCGGGAGTACTCCCAGGGCGTCGAGATCGAAAGGGAGACCGTCGATTACCTCGCCCGACGGTCCTTTGGTGTGCGAAGATAGAGTGCCGGCGATGGACTCGCAAGTGGCCACGGGCCGACCGATCGACTCCAATTTCCAAGGAGACGCACCATGCGGCACCGACTCCGACCGATCGTCCTGCTCATCGTCCCTCTCGTGCTGGTCGCCCCGCCCGAGGCCCCCGGTCAATCGATCGAGCGGGTTCGTGTGGCCGACGACGCCCGCTCCTTCGTTCTCGACCCCTCCGGGAAATCCTTCCGTCCCGTCGGCTTCAACTACGACCACGACGGCCCTGGTCGTCTCATCGAAGACTACTGGCATGACGAGTGGCCGATGGTCGAAGCAGACTTCCGGGAGATGAAGGACCTGGGCGCCAACGTCGTCCGTGTCCATCTCCAGTTCGGCCGCTTCATGAACGGCCCCGACGCGCCGAACGAGGCGCAGCTCGACCGCCTCGGCGACCTGCTCGACCTGGCCGAGCGGGTCGGCCTGTACCTCGATCTCACCGGCCTCGGCTGCTACCACAAGCAGGACGTCCCCGACTGGTACGACACCCTCTCCGAGGCCGACCGCTGGGCCGCACAGGCTGCCTTCTGGAAGGCCGTCGCCGGGCGCTGTGCCGGCCGATCGGTCGTCTTCTGCTACGACCTGATGAACGAGCCCGTCGTCCCCGGCCGCCAGCGAGACCCCGGCGACTGGCTCGGCCCCGGCTTCGGCGACAAGCACTTCGTGCAGTTCATCACCCTCGACCCGACCGATCGCCCCCGCCCCGAGGTCGCCAGGAGCTGGATTCAGACCCTCATCGAGGCGATCCGGACCGTCGATGCCGACACGATGATCACCGTCGGCCTCGTGCCCTGGAGCCTCGACCGGCCGGGCCTGTCCTCCGGCTTCGTCCCCGAGGTGATCGTGGAGGACCTCGACTTCATCGCCGTCCACCTCTACCCCGAGTCGGGCAAGGTGGACGAGGCCATCGAGACCCTGCGAGGCTTCCAGGTCGGCAAGCCCATCGTCATCGAGGAGACCTTCCCCCTCAAGGCCGGCCCCGAGGACTTCGAGCGGTTCCTTCACGAGGCCGAGCCGATCGCCTCCGGGTTCATCGGCTTCTACTGGGGCACTCCCCTGGACGACCTCCGCCCGCCGGAGACCATCGGCGAGGCCCTGCTCCTGAGCTGGCTTGACCTGTTCCAGGAGCACCTGGCCCCTCTGGCCGAGGACTCCGAGGCGACACCTTGACCCAGGCTCGCGGATTCGACAACAACGAGCGTCACGACCTTCTGATCCTCGACCGATGCCGACAGCCGCCGATCAATGCTTGACTTCCCTCTGGCGGTCCCTTATTTTACATTGATGCATTTATAAATTGATACATTGAGTCACTGATCGCCCGACGAGCCTCGTCCTGCGTGCGTTGTTTGACCGAATCGTGGAGATGTTCGCGGAGATTTGACCGTGAGTGTTCAATCAAGATCTGCGGAGACGTGGTCCCCAGGGCTTGCGGGCCGATGGGCGCTCTCCGGCTTGTTCGCGCTGGCCACCGTTGTTCTTCCGGAAGCAACGGCCCAGGCCGCCCAGGACGATGACGGGCTGCTCCACCAGTTCCGCGCGGAATACCCCGAGCAGTTCCATCGCCTCGTCGAGTTCTATTCCAATCTGACGATGGAAGGCCGCATGGAGGCCGAGATCGTCGATGCCGAAACGGCCGCCAGGCTGAAAGGGCTGCAGAACCAGAACGCGACCTGGGAATTCGGGGGCAACGGCGATGCGATCCGATCGATCGTGACGCCGGACGACGGCCCGGCTCTCGTGGTCGTCTCCGGCCCGGAGGTTGCGTTCATCCTGGAGAAACCTCCCGGGTCGGAGGCGTACGCGGTCAGCCGACTCTGGGCGGAAGGTGACGACGTCGATTTGTCCGGGCGCGTGCGGAGGAGCGTCCCCGCCTCGATGGCACCGTTCGCCTTCCTGAACGAGTCGATCCTCGACTTCATTTCCCGGCCCGAGTGCACGCTGGTCGCCGCGCGGGAGGTCGACGATCCGGACGGAGAAGGCTCCCTGGTCGAGGTCACCTGGGAGGTCCCGGCATCGGATCGCTCGCCGAAGTTCAGCGGTTCCTTCCGGTTCGATCCGGCCGCGTCCTGGGTCCTCCGCAGTTATGAGACCCTCCACGAGGGGGTTCGCATCAGGGACGAGGCTACCGGCGAGTTCAATCCGGGCATCATGAATACCCACGGCCTGATTTCGTACGACACGGCATCGGACGGGATTCCCAGGGTCAAGGAGGTCCGGACCTGGAGGAGCGGCCCCGGGCGCCGCTCCCCTGTCGACATCGTCAGCACGGTCACCCGCTTCGAAGAGGGGCCGGTGCCGCCGGACGCCTTCACGCTCGACGCCTTCGGGATCGAGGAGGACCCGGCCCCGTAGCCAGGGCCGATCAACGACGAAGGGGGGAACGAATCGAACCCCCGGTCATGGTTGCACGAGGCTCGACGACGGGACTACAACATCAGGGAGAATTCCCTCCCGAAAATCGAGCCCGACTCATGAGCCAAGCGACCCCCGCCGTTGACCCGACCCCCGCCACCGCCGGCCCTCCGGTCAGCGAGTTGCCGTACGATGCCATCCTGCTCGTCAGCTTCGGTGGCCCGGAAGGGCCGGACGACGTGATTCCGTTTCTGGAGAACGTCCTCCGAGGCAAGCCGGTCCCCCGGGAGCGGATGCTCGAAGTGGCCGAGCATTATCAGCACTTCGGCGGGGTCAGCCCGATCAACGAGCAGTGCCGGCAACTGATCACCGAGCTTCGGCCCGCGTTGAAGGAGATCGGCGTCGAGCTGCCCATCTACTGGGGCAATCGCAACTGGCACCCGATGCTCGACGATACGATGCAGCAGATGGCCGACGACGGTATCAAGCGCGCTCTGGCCGTAGTCACCTCGGCCTTCAGCTCGTATTCGGGATGTCGGCAGTATCGGGAGAACCTGCAGAACTCGCGGCGAACGGTGGGGGAAAACCAGGCGCCGATCATCCAGAAGATGCGGGTCTGGTACAATCATCCGGCCTGGATTGAGGTCAATGCCGATCGGGTCCGCGAGGCCCTGGAGCAGATTCCCAGCGATCGCCGCGAGTCTGCCCGGGTGGCCTTCACAGCGCACAGCATCCCGGAGTCGATGGCGAAGAACTGTAACTATGTGACGCAATTGATGGAGTCGTGCCGCCTGGTGGCCGAGGCGGTCGGCCTGCCCGAGGATCGCTGGTCGCTCGTCTACCAAAGTCGCAGCGGTCGGCCGCAAGACCCGTGGCTGGAGCCGGACATCGTGGACCACCTGGAGGCACTCCACGAGCAAGGGGTGACGGATGCTGTCGTCCACCCCATTGGCTTCATCTCCGACCATATGGAGGTCCTGTTCGACCTCGACGAGGAGGCGAAGCTCGCCTGCCAGGAGATGGGCCTGAACATGATTCGATCGGGCACCGCGGGGATCGACCCCCGGTTCGTCTCCATGTTGGCTGAATTGATCAAGGAACGGATCACGGATTCTCCCGAGCGCCGGGCGATCGGCCGCTTCGGTCCCAGTCACGACGTCTGCCCGATCAACTGCTGTGCCCCTCCGGTTCGACCCGGTCGTCCTGCTGGAGCAGGGGGGCCTCCGGGGCGTTGACGAGGCGGTGAGGCATCGGGCGTTGACCAGGGGCATCCCGGTGGGGTTGTTCGGCGCGGGTTGATCTGTCAAAATGCCCGCAGTTTTCTGCAAGACAGGTCAATCAACCCCGTTCCACCCCATGCCTCGGAGGGCCCGCCCGGATGAGGATCCTCGTGACCGGCGGCGCCGGATTTATCGGCTCGGCCCTGCTTCGCCAGTTGATCGCCGAGACGACGGACGAGGTGGTCAACGTCGATAAGTTGACCTACGCCGGGAATCTCGACTCGCTCGGCAAGGCCCTGGACGACCCTCGCCACCACTTCGAGCGCGTGGACATCTGCGACGCGAGCGAGATCAAGCGGCTGTTCGCCCAGTATCAGCCCGACGCCGTGATGCACCTGGCGGCCGAGTCGCACGTGGATCGCTCGATCGACGGCCCGGCCGAGTTCATCCAGACGAACATCACCGGCACCTTCTGCCTGCTCGAAGCGGCCCTCGGCCACTGGCGATCGCTCGACGGGGCGGCGAAGGACCGATTCCGGTTCCTTCATATTTCGACGGATGAGGTCTTCGGATCGCTCGGCGCCGAGGGGTTCTTCACCGAGACTACGCCGTACTCGCCCAACTCGCCGTACTCGGCCAGCAAGGCCAGCTCCGATCACCTCGTGCGGGCCTGGCATCATACGTACGGCTTGCCGACGCTCATCACCAACTGCTCGAACAACTACGGGCCGTATCAGTTTCCCGAAAAGCTGATCCCGGTGATGATCCTCAACGCACTGGCCGGCAAGCCCCTGCCGATCTATGGCAAGGGGGATAACATCCGCGACTGGCTCTACGTCGATGACCACGCCCGGGCCTTGCGGATCGTGCTGGAGAAGGGGACACCGGGCGAGACGTACAACGTCGGCGGGCACAACGAGAAGACGAACATGGAGGTCGTTCGGACGATCTGTTCCTTGCTCGATGAGCTAGCGCCCGACTCGCCCCACCGGCCGCATGACTCGTTGATCACGTATGTGACCGACCGGCCCGGCCACGACAAACGGTATGCGATCGACGCCTCGAAGATCGAGCGAAAGCTGGGCTGGACGCCTCGAGAAACCTTCGAGACGGGGCTCCGGCGCACGGTCGAGTGGTACCTGAGCAACACCGAGTGGTGC
This sequence comes from Tautonia marina, assembly GCF_009177065.1. Lineage (NCBI taxonomy): Bacteria > Pseudomonadati > Planctomycetota > Planctomycetia > Isosphaerales > Isosphaeraceae > Tautonia > Tautonia marina. Next base: position 508,902 of record NZ_WEZF01000002.1, on the reverse strand, counting down.
GAGCGCGTCTCGTCGGGAGCCTACCGCGAGCGGCTCGGTTTGAAGCGGGAGCAGCAGCCGGCATGAGCACCAAGACCCTCGATCGTCGCGGGATCATCCTCGCCGGCGGCCTCGGCACGAGGCTTTATCCGCTCACCCGAGTGACCAGCAAGCAGCTCTTGCCAGTCTACGACAAGCCGATGATTTACTACCCGCTGAGTACCTTGATGCTCGCGGGCATTCGAGAGATCCTCCTGATCTCGACCCCCTCCGACCTGCCTCGCTACCGCGACCTGCTGGGTGACGGCTCGCAGTGGGGCCTTCGCCTCGAATACGCCGAGCAGCCGAAGCCGGAAGGCCTGGCCCAGGCGTTTTTGATCGGTCGAGACTTCATCGGCGATCGGCCTTCGGCCCTGGTGCTGGGGGACAACCTCTTTTATGGCCACGGCTTCAGCGAGATGCTGCAGCGTGCCTCGGCCCGGGCCGAGGGGGCGACGGTCTTCGGCTATCACGTGAATGATCCCGAACGTTACGGGGTCGTTGAGTTCGACGACCAGCGTCGGGCCGTCAGCATCGAGGAGAAGCCGAAGAAGCCGAAATCAAACTACGCGGTGGTCGGCCTCTATTTCTATGACAATCAGATTCTCGACATCGCGGCCAACCAGAAGCCTTCGGCTCGGGGAGAGCTGGAGATCACCGATTCCAACCTGGAATACCTTCGCCGGGGCCAACTCAAGGTGGAGGTGATGGGACGCGGGATCGCCTGGCTCGACACCGGCACGCATGAATCGCTGGCGCAGGCTTCGGACTTCATCCGGGTCATCGAGCAGCGGCAAGGGTGGAAGGTCGCCTGTGTCGAGGAAGTCGCCTACCGGATGGGCTATATCGACCGGGCTCAGGTGCTCGAACTCGCCTCCGGTCTGAAGAATGAATATGGCCAGTATCTGGTCGATCTGGTGGAGCGCGAGCCGTTGCCATGAACGTGATCGAGACGGAATTGTCCGGAGCCTTGATTCTCGAACCGAAGGTCTTCGGCGACGATCGCGGCTACTTCATCGAGACCTGGAACCAGAAGCGTTACGCCGAGCTGGGCATGCCGGGCCCGTGGGTGCAAGACAATCTTTCCTTCTCGGCTCGGGGGGTCTTGCGAGGGCTGCATTATCAGCATCCGACCGCGCAGGGGAAGCTTGTCAGCGTCCTGCAAGGGGAAGTGTATGACGTGGCGGTCGATATCCGGGTCGGCTCGCCGACCTTCGGCAAGTGGGTCGGCGTGACGCTCTCGGCGGCCAACAAGCGGCAATTCTGGGTGCCGCCCGGGTTCGCTCATGGGTTCGTGGTCACGAGCGAGAACGCCCTGTTCTGCTACAAGTGCACCGATTACTACGCGCCGAAAGAGGAAGGGAGCATTCGCTGGGATGACCCCGATTTGGGCATCTCCTGGCCGATCGCCGAGCCGACCCTCTCTCCCAAGGATCTGGCCGGGCTCTGCTTGAAGGACGTTCCCCCCGACCGGCTTCCGCACGTGGCTTCGGCTGAGTGATGAGAGGGGCGAGGCGGATCGGACCGACCGAGGGCCGGCGATGCAACTGCTTGTGAGCTTCCAGCACGTTCGACCGCCGTCCCGGGCCGGACTTGGGTTCCTGGATCTGGGGACCGGCCGCTTCCGGATCGTGCTGGAATTGCCCCCGATCGGAGGGCGTTGCGATGGACTGCTCGGGCTGGCCCGATCGGATCGGATGCTCTTTGTCTCGGCGGGGCCGTTCCGGCATCTGGGAGAGGCGGAGCCGTCGCTCTTGATCTTCCGGGCCGAGGATCTGATGCCCGAGGCTCGCTATCGGCTTAACGGATTCGCAGACCTGACCGACCTGGAGTACCACGAGGGAACGCTTTACGTGCTCTCGTCCGGGACCGGGCAAATGGTCGCGTTCCGGGCGGATCGTGATCGGATCGAACCGGTGGAACGGTTTCTCTGGCGGCCCCGGCTGGCGGTCGAGGGGAAGGCCGATCCGGCCCTCCATGCACTGACCTTCTTCCGCAACGAACTGTATGTCTCGGCGAGCGATCGGGCCGGATTCGACGCCTATCTCTTCAACGTGACCCGAGACTCGCTGGCGGCTCGGGCCTTGCAAGATCCGCGATCGCTGGCAGTGGTGGGCAACTCCCTTTGCTACGCTGCGGGTCGGTTCGGGGCGGTGCATCAGCTTGACGCAGACCTGTCGCTCCGGAAATCGGCCGGGTTGGAGGGGAACGTCCGGGGGCTCTGTGCGGCCGACGATTCGCTCTTTGCCGCCTCGACGAACGAAGGACGCTGCGTGATCCATCGTTTGAACCGTGATGATCTGAGCCTTGAGGCGTCGATCCCCATTGAGGTTGAGGGGGTCGAGGTCGGGGGAATGCTGCCGATTGAGGGGGCCGGAGTTTGGCCCGATCCGCCGGAGCCGATCTGGTTCGAGATGTTCGGCGAGCCGATTTGATCGGGTCGCCGCCTTTTCAGGGCCGAGCCGATTGGCCAGAATGAGGGGCCGGACTCCTTCGGGCGTCCCGAACGTCCCGTCCCCGATGATTCTTGAGAGATCCCGTCATGGTGCCGATGCTGCTTGCGATGCTCGTGATCCTGGGTTCCGAAGCACCGTTGTCGATCATGAGCAGCCCGGTCGGCACCGGGCAGTCGGGTTTCTCGGGAGATGGAGGTCCGGCAAACCAGGCTCAGCTCAACGGGCCGTTCGACGTGACGTTCGATCGCGCCGGGAACCTCTACCTCTCCGACACGTTCAACCACCGTATCCGTCGCGTCGACGCGGAGACAGGGGTCATCACCACCGTCGCCGGGAGCGGCCGTCAGGGGTTCTCGGGAGACAATGGCCTGGCGACCGAAGCGAGCCTGAACGAACCGTACGGCGTCTGCCTCGACCGGCAGGGGAACCTCTATTTTGCCGACCGCCTGAATCGAAGGGTCCGCAAGGTGGATACCGCGGGGATCATCAGCACGATTGCAGGTAACGGAACGGAGTTTACCTCGGGAGATGGCGGTCCAGGGGCCTCGGCGGGCGTGGTGGAACCGAACGGCGTGGCGCTCGATCCGACCGAGTCGATCCTGTACATCGCCGACGTGTCCGGGCACCGCGTTCGGGCCGTCGATCTCGCTTCGGGGGTCATCCAGACCGTGGCCGGGACCGGCGACGGGAGACACTCGGGAGACGGTGGGCCGGCCCTGGCCGCGGCCTTGCATGGGCCTCGGGCCGTGGCGGTGGGGGAGGACGGAACCCTCTATATCCTGGAACGGAACGGGAACACCTTGCGGGAGGTTGTTGCCGGCTCCGCGTTGATCCGGACGATTGCCGGAACGGGGCGCAAAGGCTACTCCGGAGATGGTGGCCCGGCCCTCTCGGCAACCTTTGACGGCCCGAAGGAGCTGGCGCTTGCGGGAACCGTGATGCTGATCGTCGATACCGAGAACCAAGTGATCCGCCGAATCGACCTGACGAACGGTCGGATCACGACCGTCGCCGGCAGTGGCGTTCAGGGAGGGGCCGGCGACGGCGAGCCGGCCACCGACGCCCAGCTCGACCGTCCGCACGGCGTCGCCGTCGGCCCTGATGGCGGCATCGTCATCGGAGACACGAATAACCACCGCATCCGTCGCGTGGAACCAACGCCCTGAGGAATCTTCCGATCCTCGCGTGGTGTTGGTCCATTGCGTTCCATTCCTTCCTTCTCCTTCACCGAGTCCCGGCCCACCGACGATGACCGAGTCAGACACCCAGGCTTCGCTCGCCTCGAACGTGACGGCGACCGGGACCGAAGTCGAGTTTCCTCCGTTTGAACCGCATCCGATATTCCGGGGCGGGCATGCCCAGACGCTCGTCGGATTCCTGGCCAAAGGGAAGCCGATCGTCCTGCCGATGGTCGATCGCACGGAGCTGTTGCTCGACGACGGCGATCGGCTTGTGTTGCTCGAAAGCGCTCCGAGGAACTGCCCGGCCGATCGGCCGATTGTGGTGTTGGTGCATGGCCTGGCAGGGCATGCCGAGAGTGATTATCAGATCCGCTTTACCGATCGGTTGTTACGGCTCGGGCTGCGGGTGGTGCGGGTGAACCTGCGGAGCGCCGGCTCGGGCCTGGGGCTCTCGAAGGGGATCTATCACGGTGGGAGGAGCGAGGACATCCGGGCCGTGGCCGAGTACCTCGCCCGCCGATTCCCCGAGGCGCCGATCGGTCTGGTCGGGTTGTCGCTCGGGGGCAATATCGTCTTGAAGTTGGCCGGTGAGGCGGCCGATCGCCCGGTCCCGAACCTCGATTGCGTGCTTGCGGCCAATCCACCGATCGATCTGGCTGTTTGCTGCTCGAACATGAGGCGGTTTCCGCTGACCCTGTACGATCGGTTCTTCGTGCGGCAGTTGATTGCCGACATTCAGCGGTTGCACACCCTCGTCCCGGATCTGGGACCGGTGGATCTGGCCAAGGTGCGGTCGATGGTCGAATTCGACCAGCATTACACGGCCCCTCGGAACGGTTTTTCGGGGGCGATGGACTACTATCGCCAGGCCAGCGCGGCCCCCTTGATCCCGAGTATTCGAGTGCCTGGTTTGGTGGTTCACGCCCTGGACGACCCGTTTATTCCGGCCGAACCATTTTTTTCTGCAAATTTTCCGTGTCAAATCCGTCTGGAACTTGCTCAGAGGGGTGGACACCTCGGATTTGTCAGTCGGCAGCGTTGGGACACCGACCGCCGCTGGCTCGACGCCCGGTTTGCCGACTGGCTCGCCCGACGCTGGGGACGGTCAGTGGACGCGGCCGGGTTGTTGCTGATCCCGCATCAGAATCCCGAGGTCAGGACGACTCCCCCCCGGATCGAGAACCAGGCGCTCCCATGTCCCGATCGGACCACTCAGCCGACAAACTCTCCGCGGCCATTGAGGTCTTGAACCAGGTACGCGGGTCGATGCTCGACCAGATGGCGGACCAGGTTCTGACCATGGCCGACGATTTTGCCGACGGCGGCTTCCAGGTCAACGAGTTCCTGGAGATGCACGGCTCCCGACTGCACTTTCTCTGTCTGATGATCAGCCAGTTCGAGATGCTCCGGGAAACCCGGGTCTCGGAACAGAAGGCCCGGGCAAAAGCCTCGGAGCGGCAAAAGTCGGGCGAGCGGCGCACAAAGCGTCGTGAGGAACCCCTCGTGAATCCCGGAACCGAGGAATCACCTCGGACCCCGGGTGAGGAAACCGGGACCGAACCGTGAGTTCGGGTTCCGCAGTGTGTCTCGGAACCGCTCAGTTTGAGGAGCTGAGGGGTTCCGACGGCATGGCGCGATCAACTCGAGGCTCCGGAGAAGGCTCAGGGAGGGGCTGACTTCTCCGGGCTGCCCGCTTGGCCAGGCCAACCCAGGTAATCAGCAAGAGGGCGTTGACGGCAAAGGGGACGAGGAAGACAACCGCCGTGTCTCCCGATCGCCCGACCACGGCTCCGGCAAACAGGTTGCCTAACAAGGCGCCCAGGCCGGCGGTGATTACCGTATGAAGTCCCTGGGCCCCGGCCCGACGATGGGGAGGGGCCTGGCCGTCGAGGAACATCTGGCCGGCGATGGTGAAGCAGGCGATCCCGATGCCGTGCAGCGGGATGCCGACCAGCGCGACCCAGAGCGGAGGGTCGAGGGCCAGGGAGCCGTACCGGACGACCCAGGCGGCGATGCCGAGGGCCAGGGTTCCCCGGTCGCCGAAGCGTCGGAGCATCCAGGGCAAGGCCCAAAGGGCGGCGATCTCGGGCAATTGGCCGAGGGTCATGGCCGGAGCGATCCAGCGGCGAGGCAGGCCGATGCTCTCCAGGTAAGGCGGCTGAACCTGGAACATGTAGGGTAAGGTGAGCGTGACCCCGAAGGCGGTGATGAAGTAAAGCCCGACGATCGGTTTGCGCAGGAGCATTCGGGCGTCGGTCGCGGCCTCGGCCCATCCCCAACCGGAGCCAGACGAAGCCAGAGGAGGCGTTCGAGGAAGCCGGAGGCAAAAGATTGCCAGCACGGCGGCGAGCACAGCTCCGACGGCGAACCCCTCAGAGGCTCCTCGGGGGCCGTTGTCCGAGCCAGTCATCGCCATCGTCTGGGCCACGATCCAGCCGGCGACCATCCAGCCGATCGTTCCCCACAGGCGGACGCCGCCAAACTGGGCCCGGGGGCGGTCGAGGTTCCGCAGGGCGATCGTGTTCCCGAGACTCGAACCGGGGGCGACGATCACCCAGTAGATCAAAAAGAGGGTGAAGATGGGCACGGCCCCGCCGATCCATCCCGAGGCCATGACTCCCAGCAAGATCGCCGCCAGGGCGTACATGATCAGCATCAGGCGATCGGCCGCAACGCGACGATCGGCCAGTTGGCCGGCCCCAAGGGGCGCGGCCAGACTGCCCAGGGCGAACGTGGCGAAGATCCAGCCACGGGCTTCTCCGGAAAGGCCGAGATCCTTCAGATGGACCGCCAGTAACGGGAACCATGCTCCTTGAACGGCATAGAGCAGGCCCATCATGATTGCCAGTTGCCCGCGCACGATGACTCCTTTCCCCGAGTTCGACCCCGCAGAATACCGACATCATAGGAGAGGAGTGAAGGCCGACCCTGGCCTCTGCTTTGCAAGACCAGGGAAGAATCCCAACGTGCGACCGTCCGATTCCGAACGCGAGGGCGCAGCATCCTTGGTGGAACCCTCTTATCATCGAGTGGGTTCGCCGCCGGACTAAGCGGGCTGTCGATCCTCGCAACCGTGCTGCTTCTGGAGAGGCCAATGGCCGACATCGTCCTGATCAATCCGAAGTTCGAGATCTCGTACTGGGGTCTGGAGCATGCCTTGCCGTTGATGGGCAAGAAGGCCAACCTTCCGGTCGCCGCGTTGCCCTTGCTTGCCGCCCTGACGCCCGAGGAACACACGGTCACGCTCATCGACGAGAACGTCGAGCCGATCGACTACGAACGCTGTGCCAGGGCCGATCTGGTCGGCGTGACCGGCATGAGTGTGCAGCGGTTCCGGATGATCGAGATCCTCAAGGAGCTGAAGGCCCGCAACTGCTTCACGGTTGTCGGCGGTCCTTACGTGACGGTTCAGGAAGATTACTTCGATGGTCTGGCCGACGCCATCTTCATTGGCGAAGCCGAGCAGACCTGGCCGCAGTTCCTTCAGGAATGGGCGCAGGGGCTGCACCAGTACCGCTACGAGCAGACCGAGAAGTCGGACATGACCGCGGTGCCGACGCCGAAGTTCCACCTGATGAAGTCGAAGCATTATGCCTTCGGCTCGGTCCAGTTCTCGCGTGGCTGCCCGTTTCAGTGCGAGTTTTGCGACATCATCGTCACCTTCGGGCGTCGTCCCCGGATCAAGACCGCCGAGCAGGTGATCGCCGAACTGGACGCCGTGCATCGTGAAGGCTTGAAGATCGTCTTTGTGGTCGATGACAACCTGATCGGCAACAAGCGGGCGATCAAGCCGATTCTTCAGGCCGTCGTCGACTGGCAAAAGGCCAACGCCTACCCCCTGACCTTCTTCACCGAAGCCTCGCTCGACCTGGCCGACGACCCCGAGTTGATGGAGCTGATGGTCGAGGCCAACATTCTCTTTGTCTTTGTCGGCATCGAGACCCCGAACGAGGAGTCACTCAAGGAAACGAAGAAGCTCCAGAACCTCCGCAAAGGGGGGACGATCATCGAGAAGGTCCACCGGATTCAGGACGCCGGCATGGGGGTCTGGTGCGGCATGATCATGGGCTTCGACAACGACGATCCCTCGATCTTCGAAGCGCAACGCAAGTTCCTGCACGACGCGCGGATCACGACCTCGATGACCGGGATGCTCCACGCCATTCCCAAGACGCCGCTCTACGATCGCCTGCAAGCCGAAGGGCGCCTCGATCCCGACGACCGCCCGGCCTACGGGACGAACGTCATTCCGCTGAAGCTCTCGAGGCAGGAATTGCTCGACGGCTACATCCGGGTGATGAATGAGTTGTACGAACCCGACGCCTACTTCGAGCGGATGGAAGACCTGTTCATCCGAGGGAATCTCCAGCTTGGCCAGGGGCGGGTCCGCTGGTGGCGCAAGCATCGGCTGAGGCAACTGGCGACCGAGACGATGTGGCTTGGCCAGTCGATCGGCATGTTCCTGCTGCTGATGACCTCGGTGCCGGATCCGAAGCTCCGCCGCGAGTACCGCCGCCGCCTCTGGCGGTATCTGAAGCACCGGAAAAACCCAGGCATGGCCCTGGTGTACCTGCTTCACATTGCCATGCACTTCCACGCCTATACCCTGGCCCGATCGCTCCGAGAGGCGACCAGCCAGACCCGAACCCGTGGTGCGGCCGAGCGCGAACCCGTCCTGATCAACTCCTTCTGAGGCAACGCATCGATCCGACACGGTGCGAGGGTGGGACGATCCCGGCGGACGCCCGGATCGGCTCACCCTCACGTTTTTTTGAAGGGGACGGACAAATCGATTGAAGCGGGCCGGGCGATCATGCCGACGTTACGACTCAAGGCGTTCCGCGCCTCGGGGCGGCCCAGCCGGGTTGCCCGGTCGGTTCGTCGGTTTCGCTCCGGTCGTGCGCGATCACTCACGGTTGGAGCCGGCACGGAGGGACGCCCATGCTGCGGCGTTTCCGCGATCGATTGCTTGCTCGGCCTCCCGCGTCCGACACTCAACGTCGGGCCGATCACCGCCGTCGACCGAGTCTGGAGGGACTGGAAGGGCGGCAACTTCTTTCAACCGTTGCGCCGTCGGCGTCCGCCGCGGTTTCGAGCCCTGATCCGGGGGCCAATCAGTCGGGAGTGCCGGTGGTGGTGCGTTACACGTCGCTCCCACCGCTCCGGGCCTGGGCCGGTCAGGAATTTCAGGGGGTGGTGGCCTCGTTCATCTCCAACACGAGGTTTGCTCCGGATCGCCTGGCGGCATCGATCGACTGGGGCGATGGGCAGGCCAGCCTGGGGGCGGTCGAGCTCAGTCCCTGGGGCGGATTCAACATTCGGGGGGCTCATACCTACGCCTCGAACGTTCAGGGGCCGACCTGGGTGCGGATTGACCTGGTCGATGTCGAGACCGGCCAGTGGGTGACCGGGGTCGAGCAACGCGCGTTCGTGTCTCGTCCCTCGCCGACCCGTGCGGCCATGTTCGCCTCGGGAACTCAGGTGCCCGGTTCACAGTACGAGCCGACGGCTCGGGCTCAGCCGGCCCGGCTTCGCTTTGTTGAACGGCGGCAGCAATTCCACGACGCGTCCGATCGTTACGCACAAGGAACGGCCTCGGCCGAGGATCTCCGCTTCCTCCGGCAAGTCAGGAATTTCCAGGAAGAGCAGAACAAGGGGTTCTTCGAAAAGGTGGGAGACAGCTTCACCAGTGGCTGGCCCTTCTGAGGACCTGCGGATTGAGCGGCGAGGATGGTTTGCGGAAAGGCCCTGGATGGTGTGCTTCGGTGCACGATCCGGGGCGTTTTCGTTGGTCTCGGCACGAGGTTCGAGACAGGATCTCATCCCGGCCCGGACGGCTCGACTTGATTCCGAAGTCGCGACCTTACAATGATGGGGTTCAGTGTTCCGGGATCGAAGCGTCGAGAGGTTCTGCCGCCACCATGCCGATTGTTGAGGCCGAAAATCTGACCAAGACCTACCGGGTCTTCCAGAAGCGCGACGGTTTGGCCGGCGCGGTCCGAGGGTTGTTCCGTCGCGAATACCGCCAGGTGAAGGCGGTCGAGTCCATCTCGTTCGCCATCGAACCCGGAGAAATGGTCGCGTTCCTCGGTCCGAACGGTGCGGGGAAGACCACCACGCTCAAAATGCTCTCGGGCCTGATCTATCCGTCGGGAGGATCAGCTCAGGTGCTCGGGTTCACGCCGTCGGATCGGGTTGATCGCTTCCGCCGTCAGTTCGCGCTGGTGATGGGGCAGAAGAATCAGCTCTGGTGGGACCTGCCCGCGGCGGACAGCTTCGACCTCCACCGAGAGATCTACCAGCTTCCGTTGGCCGAGTACCGGGAGACGCTCGACGAGCTGACGACCCTGCTCGACGTGGCCCGCCTGACGCATCAGCCGGTCCGGGAACTGTCGCTCGGCGAACGGATGAAGATGGAGTTGATCGCCGCCTTGTTGCACCGTCCGCGGTTGCTCTTGCTCGACGAGCCGACCATTGGACTCGACGTGGTCGCTCAGGTCACCATCCAGCGCTGCCTGAAGGAGTACCATGCCCGGCGAGGGGTGACGATGCTGTTGACCTCGCACTACATGAGGGACGTGGAAGCCCTTTGCGATCGGGTCCTGGTGATCAATCACGGCCGCTTGATCTACGATGGCGACCTGCCGGGCCTGTCGAGCCGGTTCGGCCAATCGAAGCTCATCAAGCTCGAATTCGCCGAGGGGGAAGTGCCGTCGGACCTCTCCCGGTTTGGCGAGGTTGACCGGAACGAAGGAGGAGAGGCCGAGATCCGGGTCGATCGGTCGCGGGTGGCCGAGGTCCTCGGCGCGATCCTCGACCGCTACCGGGTGGCCGATGTGGTGGTGCAAGACCCGCCTCTTGAACAGGTGATTACCCGGGTCTTCCAGGAAGGTCGGGAAGGGGCAGATCATGACGCCGCCTGACCCGTCCGCGTCGAATCAACAGGCCGTCTCACTCGATCAGGCTTCCGGCGGCACTGAATCGGCTCCTGAACTGGCGGGAATTGGCAGTGGGCCGCTGGCTCCTCCGCAATACGGATGGGGCCCTTTGCTGCGGAAGTACGGCAAGATTTATCGCGTCTCGCTCGCCGAGCGCATGACCTATCGCGCCGATTTCCTCATTACCACCTTTTTCCGCTTTTTACCCACGCTGACCACGATCTTGCTCTGGAGCGCGATCTACGACGGTTCCGGGTCGTCGACCCTGGCGGGGTTCTCGTACGAACAGACGATTGCCTACTTGCTGATTGTGAACATCAGCCGGATGTTCTCCAGCATGCCGGGGCTGGCCGGGGGAATCGCCCGAGAAGTCCGTGACGGGACCCTGAAGAAGTATTTGATCCAACCGCTTGATCTGATCGGCTATCTGCTGTCGTATCGAATGGCGCACAAGACGGCTTATATCATTGGATCGGCCTTGCCGTACGCGGTGTTGTTCGGCATCTGCTACACCTTCTTCGTCGGCAACATCCCGACGGACCCGATGATCTGGCTGGCCTACGCGGTGTCTTTGGTGCTCGCCTTTTTGATCGGCTTCTTTTTCGAGGCGAGTGTAGGGATGGTCGGCTTCTGGTTCCTGGAAATCACGTCCATTCTCTGGGTGGTGATGACCTTGAACTTCTTCATCTCGGGTCAGATGCTGCCGCTCGACTTCCTCCCTCCCTTCTGGGCGGGCCTGCTGAAGATCCTCCCCTTCCAGTACATGGCGTATTTCCCGGCGGTGATCTTTCTGGGGAAAATGGAAGGAAGCGAACTGGTCGAGGGGTTACTGCTCGGTCTGTTCTGGGCCGTCTTCTTCGCGGTGCTCTGCCGGTGGCTCTATACGAAGGGCTTGAAGCAATACGGGGCGTATGGCGGATAACCACCGAGCCCAGGCCCAATGGTGCCGGAAATCGAACCCCGTCGACGAACGAAGCGGACTTATGGAGAAAAACATGAACGTTCGTTTTTGGTGTTTTGGGGTTATCGGTCTGACGCTTCTGGTCGTTGATGCGAGTTCGCTGAGAGGAGGAATCAAGGAGGATTTCCCTTACGATGTCATCCTCCAGAACGGCCGGGTGATCGATGGAACGGGCAACGCCTGGTTTTATGGAGATGTCGGGCTGAAGGGGGACCGGATCGCCCGGATTACCCCGGCGGGGATGCTCGACGGCATCGAGGCGACGGAACGGATCGACGCGACCGGCATGGTGATCGCTCCAGGGTTTATTGATATCCAGAGTCACTCGCGAGGGGCATTGCTCACCGGAGACGGCCGGGTGATCGGCAAGGTGACGCAGGGGGTGACGACCGAGATCATGGGGGAAGGAACCTCGAACGCGCCGAGCAAGGACCTGAAGGAATTCGACGTGCCGGGCGGCTTCGATCGCTGGCTCAAGGCGATGCAGGAGCATGGCGGGTCGGTCAACTTCGGCTCGTTCGTGGGGTCGGGGTCCGTTCGGAGCTACGTCAAGGGGATGACTCAGGGGCCCCCGACGGCGGAGGAGCTTGAGCAGATGCGCGTCCTGGTCCGGGACGCGATGGAAGGCGGGGCCTTCGGTCTGGCGTCGGCGTTGATCTATCCGCCCGATAGCTTTGTCGGGACGGAAGACCTGATCGAGTTGGCGAAGGTGATGGCGCCCTACGGAGGGGTTTATATCACGCACCTTCGATCGGAGGCTGACCAGTTTCTCGAAGCGATGGACGAGGCGATCCGGATCGGCCGCGAGGGAGGGGTTCCGGTCGAGATCTACCACCTGAAGGCCGCTGGTACGCGGAACTGGCCGAAGGCCATCCGGGCGATTGAGCGGATCAACGCTGCCCGAGCCGAAGGGCAGGATGTCAGTGCGAACATGTACCCGTACACTGCCGGGGGAACCGGCCTGACCGCGGCCCTGCCGCCGTGGGCGTCGGCCGATGGAAAGCTGTACGAGAATCTCGCCAATCCCGAGATGCGGGCGAAGATCAAGGAGGAGATCCTCAATCCGACCTCGGAGTGGGAGAACCTTGCCGAGCTTTCCGGGCCGGAGAACGTCATCGTGCTCGGCCTGACCAAGCCGGAAACGAAAGCCTTTGCCGGCAAGCGGCTCTCGGAGATCGCCAAGGCCCAGGGGAAGGACTGGATCGATGCGGCCATTGATCTGCTGATCCTCGAAGGACAACGAATCAGCACCATCTACATCATGATGAGTGAGGAAAACGTTGCGCTTCAGATGCAACAGCCCTGGATGAAGTTCGGCACCGACGCGGGAGGGCACGATCCGGAGAAGGCGACCGGCCTGGTGCATCCTCGATCGTACGGGACCTACCCGCGGATCCTGGGCAAGTATGTGCGGGAGGAAGGAGTCATTTCGCTGGAGGACGCGATCCGCAAGATGACCTCGGCGGTGGCCGATCGCCTGTCGATCCGGGACCGGGGATTGCTTCGGGAAGGGATGTATGCCGATGTGGTGATCTTCGATCCGGAGACGATCATCGACCGCGCAACGTACGAGGAACCGCACCAGCGTTCGGTCGGCGTTCGAGACGTGTTCGTCAACGGCCAGGCCGTGGTGCGGAACGGCGTCCACACCGGGGCCAAGCCGGGGATGATTGTCCGGGGGCCGGGCTACCGGGCGGATTGAGCGGCCAGCTGCTCCCGGAGCCGGTCGAAGGTAGACGGCGGGCCTTCGGCATCAAAGAGGAATCGCGTGGGCATGCCGACCACGCGACGGGCGCCGAGGCGGATCAGCTCGCGTTGGAACGAGGCGATCCGCCCGGCAGGTGCAAGCGCCGTCACGCGCCAGCAGGATCGGCCCCGCTCGTCCCAGGCTTCCCCACGGACGACGTGTTGCGCCCCTTGATGGGCGAGGAACGCCGAAACAGCGGCGGCCTGGTGCCCTTCCTCGGGGCCGCCGACGACTTCGAGCAGGAGCTGACTTTCCGAGGCCCGGACCCCGTCGAGGCCGTCGAGCAGGAGGGCGAGCGGACCGGTGTCACCCTCGTCAATCAGGCGCTGGAGGCTCGGCGCGTGGCCAATCAGGCAGGAGGCCGAATCGAGGACCTTGCCCCCCTCGATCTCCCGGAGCCGGTTGTCCTTCAAGGTCGTGCCCGAGCTGGTCAGGTCGACGATGATGTCGGAGATGCCGAGGGTCGGGTGCAGTTCGAGTGCGCCGTCGGAATGAATGATCTGATAATGATAAATGCCCCAGCGGCGGAAGTGGGCCTCGGTCAGGGTGCCGTACTTGGTCGAGACGCGGAAGGCCTTGCCGGAGTCCTTGAACTCGGTGGTCAGATCGACCAGATCGAGCATGTGCGTCACGTCGATCCAGCTTTCGGGCACGGCGACAACCAGGCGGCAACCGCCGTAACCAAGGTCGGCCTCGACGACGACGGCGTCGGTGGCTTCGTCCTGGTGCTCGGCGAAGACGTCCATGCCGGTGACGCCCAGGTGGCATCGGCCTTCCTGAACCTGCACGACGATGTCGGTCGGCCTCATGAACACGACATGAAAGCGCGGGTGGCCGCCGATGGTTGCCTCGTACTGGCGATCGCTCGCGCGCCGGACCTTGTAGCCGGCGGCCTTGAGCAGATCAACCGCCCCTTCGTACAGGTGCCCTTTCGAGGGGAGGGCGATGCGGATGGGGTCGATGGCGGGGTTCCCGTTCTCCTGGCTCATTGGGAGCGAGTCTCCAGCGCGTGATAGAGCCGCTCGACACCGAAGGCGAACCCGACGCCGTGGGGGTCGCGATCGCTCCCGAGGACGCGGGCGAGGCCATCGTATCGGCCACCGTGGCAGACGCCCAGGGGACCGGAGGGGGTCGAGATCGAGAGATCAAAAATCATTTGCGAGTAAAACCCGATGCCGTGTCCGAAGCCCAGGTCCAGCTCGATCCGTTCGGGAGGGATGCCACGGGCTTCCAGCACGTCGAGCATGGCGTAAAAACTTCGAATCGTGCCGGGGGCCAGCGCCGCGTAACCTTGCTCCAGCCCTTGAAGGACCTCAACGGCCGGCCCCCGAAGTTCGGCCAGGGCGTGGACGCGGTCGCGAACCCGTTCGAGCGTCGCGCCGAGCGAATGGCCGAGGGCCCATTTCTTGCGCAAGCGGCCGACGATCTCGTGCCCGGTGCGGCGTCCGGTGACTCGGGGAACAAGATGGCGAAAGAGACGATCGACGCCGGGATCATCGGCCCGGTCGATGGCGGGCAGGACCGACTCGGCCTCCTGTTCGGCATCACCCTGGAGCCATCCGGACAGGCGTTCGAGGGCCGATTCCAGGGCCCGAACATTCCTCCCTTCGGCGGCGGCGTCGCTCAAGTGCTCAACCAGTGAGGAGACGGCGGCGGTGGGGAGTCCGCAGCGTTCCAGGACCTCGACGATCAAACCCGTATGGCCGACCCGGACGGTCACGTCGTCCAGGCCGACGGCCTTCGCGGCGTCGATTGCCAGGGCGATCACCTCGGCATCGGCTTCCGGGCCGGCTGCGCCCAGCAGTTCGACCCCGGCCTGAGTGAATTCCCGGTAGCGGGTCGGCCCCGGGTCGCGTTCGAACCGGAAGACGGGGCCGGAGGAGCAGACGCGCCAGGGAAGGGGAGCGGGTTCGGGGGCGTCGATGTACGCCCGAACGACGCTGGCGGTCAACTCGGGGCGGAGGCAGAGGCGGCCGGGTCCGTCGGCCAGCTCGAACAGTTTCGAGACGATCGAGGCGCCGCTTTTGCGCTCATGAAGTTCGGTGACTTCGAGGATCGGAGTGCGAATCGCTTCGAAACCGGCCGCGGCGAAGTGATCCATCAGGGTCCGTTCGAGCCGGGCGATGGCGGCGAAATCGCCAGGCATCCAGTCCCGGGTGCCGCGGACCTGAGCGATCGGGGCTTCGCGGTGAGCCACCGGGTCAGGAACGGTTGCGGAGGGTTCGGCGGTCATGGCGGGTCTGGGGTCCGGGATCGGTCGAGGTTGCAACGTTCGCCAGGGCAAACACGACGAAACGGATCAACCTCTGGGGCCGGGCGGGATGGGTTCTTGGGATGCGTTCTGCTCAAGGATGCCCAGAGCGCTTCGGATCGAGTCTTCGAGCGTGGACCAGGCGAGCCCCTTGTCTTCGTGCCGGGTGGCGAGGATGCGGAGGTTGAAGACCTGCTTCGCGTCCTCGTCGGGGCCGACGATGACGGCGAGCGTGTGGCCTCGGGTCGAGCCGTAGCCCATCTGCTTGCCGATCGAGATGGGCTCGGGGTAAACCTCGGCCCCGATTCCGGCCGCTCGAAGGCGAGCGGCGAGGCGAACCGGGGTACTCGGGTTGACCCCTGGGAACTGGGCGACGAGGACCGGAACCGTGGTGGCCGAGGTGGGGAGCCGCTTCGCTTCTTCCATCAAGGCGATCAGGCGGTCGAGGCCGATCGAGGCCCCGACACCGGGCAAGCGTCGCTTGATATAAAGACTCGCCAGGTCATCGTAACGGCCGCCGGAGCTGATCGAGCCGAAGCGTTCCCAGCCGTCAACGGTCGTTTCGAAGACGATGCCGGTGTAATAGTCGAGGCCGCG
Organism: Tautonia marina; assembly: GCF_009177065.1. Taxonomy (NCBI): domain Bacteria; kingdom Pseudomonadati; phylum Planctomycetota; class Planctomycetia; order Isosphaerales; family Isosphaeraceae; genus Tautonia; species Tautonia marina. The sequence goes on along the minus strand of NZ_WEZF01000002.1, from coordinate 492,753 downwards.
AGCAAGGCCGAGGTCGATCGTCAGCCGGTGTTGCGGAACTCCGGCGGCATCGAGCAAGTCAAGCACCTGACGGAGGTTGGCAATCCCCTCGGCGGCGGTCACGTGCGAGCCGAGGCGGCTCTCGGCCATTGGCAGGACGGTCTGACCGCGGCCTTTGCCCTGTTCGACGAAGTCGAGCAGCGAGCGGGCGTGATCGTCCGAGAGAGAGTCGCCGGTCGATTCGGTGGCGGTCAACTCGCTGAGCACACCGTCCCGGCCGATCTTGCCGAGCTTGTCGAGGGCCCGGAGCACGGCGGCCTTGCGGTCGATGACGCCGAATGAGTCGAGCAGGCCATCGAGGATCTTGCGATTGTTCAGGCAGAGGGTGAAGCCGTCGAGGCCGATGGCTGTCAGCGAATCATGGATGACCTGCGCGGTTTCGGCATCGGCCACGACGCTCTCGGTGCCGACGGTGTCGAAATCACATTGGGTGAACTCCCGGAATCGGCCCTTGGCGGGACGCTCGCCGCGAAAGACCGAGCCGATTGCATAGCGCTTGAACGGAGTGCCGAGCTGATCGACGTGCCGGGCGACGAACCGGGCAAGAGGGACGGTCAGGTCGAACCGCAGGGCAAGCTCGCCAGGGGTGCCCCCTTTGTTCGTGACCTCGAAGATCTGCCGGAGGACTTCGTCCGAGCCGGCCCCCTTGCCGGTGAGGACCTCCATGCGTTCGATATGGGGCGTCTCGATCGGCACAAAACCGAACGAGGCGAACGTCTTGCGCAAGGTCTCCAGCATCCGCTCGCGCGGGATCATGGCCGAGGGGGGGATGTCCCGCAACCCGCTGGCAACGCGGGGATCGATCATCGGTCGGAGGTCCTGAGGGTTCGGAGATCGGCAATCGAATGGCGAGCATTGTAGCAAGGTGCGCCCGAGATTCCCAACCGGACGAAGATTGCTCGACGTTTGAAGCTCGGGCGTTGATCCCGGACGCCGGGCGAGACACACTGAGGAACGCGGGTCGTCCCCAGGATGTTCAGACATCGGCCGCGAGGTGCCGGTGCGCACCACGATCGGGTTCAGGCGAGGTTCTCGCCGGAATCGACTTCAGGAGTCGCTTCGATGAAGCTCGCGCAGGGCTGGACGGTCATTGAAAACGGGCAGCTCATCGACGGAACCGGAGCCCCGGCGGTGCCCGATGGCACGGTGGTGATCGAAAACGGTCGCATCGCGTATGCCGGCCCCCGGGCCAAGATGCCCCCGGACCTGGCGCCGCCGAACGCCGAGCGGATCGACGCCCGAGGCGGCACGATCATGCCGGGGCTGGTCGAGGCCCACTTTCATCCGACCTATTTCAATGTGGCCGAGCTGGCCGACCTCGACATCAAGTATCCGGTCGAATATGTGACGATTCTCGCCTGTGCCAACGCCAAGCTCGCGCTCGAATGCGGCTACACTGCGGCCCGGAGCGGCGGCAGCCTCCACAATATCGACGTCTGGATGAAGAAAGCGATTGAGGAGGATCTCATTCCCGGCCCTCGACTGGCGGCCAGTGGTCGGGAAATCTGCGGCGCGGGCGGTCTGATGGACTGGAACCCGGATCACATGAAGCTTGGCATGGAGGGCCTGATCCTCCTGATCAATGGTCCCGAGGAAGGACGCAGGGCGGTCCGGAAACTCGTCAAAGATGGGGTCGAGTGGATCAAGACCTATCCGACGGGGGATGCCGCCGCCCCTGACACTGCCGATCATCACACCCTTTGCATGACCTTCGACGAGATGGCGGCCGTGGTCTCCGAAGCCCACAACTACCGCCGCAAGGTCACCGGCCATTGTCGGGCGACCGAAGGCATCAAGAACGCCCTCCGGGCAGGGTTCGACTGCCTGGAACATGGCACCTTCATGGATCAGGAGGCACTCGATCTCTTGCTGGAACGTGACGTTCCGGTGGTGCCGGCCTTGCAATTCGAGTACGCGAGCGTCGTCAAGGGACCGGAACTCGGCATGCCGCAAGCGGTGGTGGACGGGCACCAAGAAACCCTCGACGGCGGGGCGGAAAGCGCTCGAATGATCCTCAAGGCCGGCGGGCGGATCGGCATGGGGGGCGACTACGGTTTCGCCTGGAATCCTCACGGAGACTATGCCAAGGAGCTAACGTTCTTCGTCGAGCATGTTGGGTATACCCCAATGGAAACGATCACCTGCGCCACCAAGACCGGGGCCGAGATCATGGGCCGAGCCGACGAGTTCGGCACGCTCGAACCCGGCAAGCTGGCCGATGTGCTGGTGGTTGAGGGAGACGTGCTCGGCAACATTCGGCTGCTGGAAGATCGCTCCCGGTTCCTGGCCGTTATGCAAGGAGGAGTGATCAAGGCCGGTCGACTGGCCGGAGGATCGCCCGATCGCTCCCTGGGAACGGAACCAGAGGCTGCGATCGGTTCGGCGTCTTGAGCTGCGGATGACCTGGTGGCGAGTCGGCCGACTGGCCTTTACGGCGCGACGGCCGATTCGATCTAATTGGTCTTTGCGGATAGTCTCGGGTCGTCGCGACCTGGAAGCTGTCCGGTGTGTTCGTCTCGCAAAGCACCTTTCCGTCGAGCCTTTGCAACTGGGATCGTCGATGCCGCCTCAGTACATTTTCTCCATTGAACGTCTGTCGAAAAATCACGGGAAGAAAGAGGTCCTGAAGGACATCACCTTGATGTTCTATCCGGGGGCGAAGATCGGCGTCCTCGGTCCGAACGGGGCGGGCAAGAGTACCTTGCTGCGCATCATGGCCGGCGAGGAATCCGAGTATCTGGGCGTGGCCCGGCCCGCTCCCGGCGCGACGATCGGCTACCTGTCTCAGGAACCGATGCTCAACCCCGAGAAGGATGTGCTCGGGAACGTTGAGGAAGCCGTTGCTCCGCTCCGGGCCTTGCTCAAGCGGTATGATGAAATCAATATGCGCCTTGGAGAAGGTCCCGACGCCGACGAGATGGACGCATTGCTCAACGAACAGGCCGATGTGCAGGACGGCATCGAGGCCGCGAACGGCTGGGAACTGGACCGCCGCCTCGAAATCGCCATGGATGCCATGCGGCTGCCACCGAGCGATGCTGACGTCTCGACCCTCTCGGGTGGTGAGCGCCGCCGCGTCGCGCTCTGCAAGATCTTGCTCCAGCGGCCCGATATCCTCCTGCTCGACGAGCCGACGAACCACCTTGACGCCGACAGCGTCCTGTGGCTCGAACGAGCCTTGCAGGAATATCCGGGGATGGTCGTGGCTGTGACCCACGACCGCTACTTCCTCGACAACGTCGCGCAGTGGATCCTGGAGCTCGACCGCGGCCGGGGCATCCCCTTCGAGGGCAATTACACCGGCTGGCTCGAACAGAAGCAGGCTCGGCTCGAAAAAGAGGAGAAGCAGGACCGCTCCCGAAAGAAGACCCTGGAACGCGAGCTGGAGTGGATCCGGATGTCTCCCCGGGCCCGCGTCTCCAAGAATCGCGCCCGAATCCAGCGATACGAGCAACTGGCGGCCGAGGAGGCCGAACGCCGGGACGAGCCGGTCACGATTCAGATCCCCCCGGGGCCTCACCTGGGGGATCTCGTGGTCGAGGCCGAAGGGGTCTCCAAGGCATTTGGCGACCGCATCCTGTTCGAGAACCTAAATTTCCGGCTCCCGCCGGGTGGCATTGTCGGGGTGATCGGCCCCAATGGGGCGGGCAAGACCACCTTGTTCCGCATGATTGTTGGCCAGGAGAAACCCGACTCCGGGACGCTCCGGGTCGGTGACACGGTCAAGCTCTCCTACGTCGACCAGAACCGCGATGCGCTCGACCCGGACAAGACGATCTTTCAGGAGATCAGCGGCGGGCTCGATCAGATCGAGCTGGGCAAGCGAAAGGTGCCATCGCGAGCCTATGTCTCCTGGTTCAACTTCCGGGGGCCGGATCAGGAGAAGAAGGTCGGTAGGCTTTCCGGCGGCGAACGGAATCGGGTCCACCTGGCCAAGCTGTTGACGACTGGCGGCAACCTCTTGCTGCTCGACGAGCCGTCGAACGATCTGGACGTGGATACGTTACGGGCGCTCGAAGACGCCTTGCTCGACTTCTCCGGCTGTGCCGTGGTTATCAGCCACGACCGATGGTTCCTCGACCGCATCGCCACCCATATCCTTGCGTTCGAAGGGGATAGTCAGGTGGTTTGGTGCGACGGGAACTATGAAACCTATCTCGATCAGCGCCGGGAACGGCTCGGCATCGAGGCCGACCAGCCGCACCGGATCAAGTACAAGAGTCTTGTCCGAGGCTGAGCGGTTTTTGCCCTTCCCGATTGGTGACGAGGCCCGCTTGCGATCGGTCTGAGCAGGTGGGCTCGTCGCTCGGCGTGCGAGCGCCTAGAACATTCTGGAAGTTCTGGATCGGCTCTTTCGTGGCGAGGGCGGGTTTCCACTGTGAGCCTTCCGAGTGTTCGCAACGAAGAGCGTTTGAGCGTTGTTGAGATCGCCACTGTGATTGCTCCCCAGAACGCGCTGAAATGGACCGATGCGGGTCGGGCGTCTTCCACAACCGTCCCCGGAATCGGATGGACCCCCTCACTGTTTCGCCGCCAAGTGGCCGGGAATCCGTCTCGGATTGCGGTCGAAAGCCGCTCTCGATCACTCTCGTATGCGGAACTCGATCAGTGGACCGATCGCCTCGCCTTGGCGCTGTCCCAATCTGGCGTGAGACCGGGTGTGTTAGTCGGCCTGGCCTTGCCGAGGTCGGTTGAGGCGATTGCCGCAATGCTCGCAGTGATGAAAGCGGGAGGGGCGTTTCTGCCGATCGATCCCGATTACCCAACGGCCCGGCAAGCGTTTGTCCTGAAAGATGCCGACGTTCCACTCGTAGTGTCGTCCGCCGAGATTGCTCCGAACCTGCCGGTTTCCGGGGCGAGCGTGGTCACGCTCGACGATCTGGAACGGGTTGCTGAGCCTTCCGCACTGGAGTTGAAGCCGGGCAGGGTCGATGATCTCGCCTACGCCATTTACACGTCCGGATCGACCGGCCGGCCGAAGGCGGCGCTGCTAACCCATCGGGGCATCGGTCCGCTCTACGAGGCCCAGGCCCCGGCCTTCGGCATTGGCGAGGGAACACGCGTGCTGCAATTCGCGGCGCTCGGGTTCGATGCGATGATCAGCGAGGTTTTCGTCACGCTCCTTGCGGGGGGGACGGTCTGCGTGGCCGAGGCCGAAGACCTCGTGCCCGGCGATGCCCTGGCCCAGACCCTCCGCGATCGGCGGATTGCCGTGGTGACCTTGCCGCCGACGGTCCTCGGGCTCTTGCCTCGGGGAGACTATCCGGATCTGCGCACGTTGGTCGTTGCGGGAGAGGCGTGCCCGGCGTCGCTGGCGTCGGAATGGTCGGTGGGCCGTCGGTTGATCAACGCCTACGGCCCGACCGAAGCGACCGTGTGTGCCTCGCTCTATCCGTGTCCGGAAGGTCCTCAGCCGGCCCCTCCGATTGGGAAACCTCTGGCCTATGTCGAGGCTTTGATTCTTGATGATTCGGGTCGACCGGTGCCCGATGGCGAGGAGGGAGAGCTTTTTCTGGGGGGGCCCTCGCTGGCCGAGGGCTACCTCCGCCGACCGGAACTCACAACCGAGCGGTTTGTGGTTCACCGCAACGAGGAGGGATCGGCACGACGGTTGTACCGCACGGGAGATCGGGTGCGGCAACGTCACGATGGCCATTTTGAGTTTCTGGGACGCCTGGATGAACAGGTGAAGATCCGAGGCATTCGGATTGAGCCGTCCGAGGTTCGGGACGTTCTCGAACGCCATCCCCAGGTGAGGGCCGCGGCGGTTTTGCCCGAAGGACAAGGGGCCGACCGACGCCTTGCCGCCTTCATCGTTCCCGAGTCCGTCGGTCAGCTTTCATTGGACGACCTCCGAGCGCACTTGCGCGCGAATGTTCCGATTCATTTGATGCCGGGTCGAATGAGCCTGGTGAACGACCTTCCTCGGACGGATCACGGAAAACTTGACCATCGCGCCTTGCTCGATTCCGTGCGCGATCGGCCGAGGAGGGCGCGACCCGAGGAAGAACGGACTCTCCCGTCGGCCCCAAGAGATCCAAGGGAGTTGCTGGTGGCGAGGGTCTGGAAGGACCTGTTCGATCGCGAGGTCGAGATCCACGACGACTTCTTCGAGATTGGTGGCGATTCGCTCGCGGCCATGGATCTGCTGAGTCGGCTTCATCGGGAGTCCGGGGTGGCGCTCTCGATTGCCGCCATGATGCAGCGTCCAACCGTGGCTGGTCTCGCGGAAGCCCTGTCGCATCGACGATCTCCGGATGACTGGTCCCCTTTGGTCCCGATTCAGGACGGAGGGAATCGTCCGCCCTTGTATTGTATCCACCCTGGAGGCGGGAACATTCTTTGCTATGTCGACCTGGTTCGCGCGCTCGGGCAGGATCAGCCACTCTTCGGGCTCCAGGCGCCGGGAGTCGACGATGATCGAACCCCGATGACCTCGGTTGAGGCGATGGCGGACGCTTACCTTGAGGCCATTGCCGCGGTCCAGCCCCGGGGCTCGATTCGATTGTGCGGTTGGTCGTTCGGTGGAGTGGTTGCTTATGAAATGGCGAGACGGCTGGCGGAGGAGGGAAATCCCCCCGAGCGACTCCTCCTGATCGACGCCGGATTCCTGCATTCGTTCGCCATTCTCAGGGCCTTGATTCCGAGTGAAACCCCCCTGTTTCAGTTTCTCGGAGCCAGGCGCGATGGAATTTTCCCGGAATTTCGCCGCCATGCCGAAGCCTCGAAGATTGTTCCTCCGGGAGCTTCGGAGCGGCAAATTCGGCGGATTTTCGAGGTCTTCATGGCCAACGTCGAGGCCCTTTATTCGTACCGGCCCGAACCGTACTCGGGAGGTCGGATTTCCCTGCTGATGGCCGAGGATTACCTCGCCAATCGGCGTCGAGATCCGCTCGATGAGTGGAGACGGCTGAGTGATGATCTGGACATCGCAACTGTTCCCGGGAATCACCTGACGATGATGCGACCGCCTCACGTGGACGCACTGGCTCGGGCAATCGCCGATCGGGTTGGTCCTTCGTCAATCGAGATATCCTTCGATCGTCACTCGTCTTGAGAAGGGATCACGCGCGATGTCCTCCTCGGCTTCCGAGAGACCCTCGGGTGGCTTCGACCGCACTGCCTGGTTTTATGAACCGCTGGCGCGGTTGTATTCGCTCGGTCAGATCGAGGCGGCCAAGGCATCGCAACTGGAGTTCCTGAACCGTGGCGATCGAGTGCTGTATGTGGGAGTGGGGGCAGGCGAGGATGCCGTCCTTGCGGCCTCCCGAGATGTGGAACTGACCTGTATCGACCTCTCGGATCGCATGTTGCGCCGCGCTCGATCGAAGGTTGAGCGCGCGGGGCATACGGCCGAGTTCATTCGCGGCGATGTGTTCGACCACGACCGCAAGGGAGCTTACGACGTGGTAGCCGCGAACTTCTTCTTGAATTGCTTTGAGCGCGGCCCGATGCGTCGGATGCTCCGCCACCTGGCCAGCCTGGTTCGGCCGGGGGGAAGGCTGTTGATTGCCGATGTCGCGGTCCCCTCGGGACCGCTTGTGCATCGAGCGATTCATCGAGCCTACAACGGGGTTGGCATCGCGTTGTACTGGGCGATGGGGTTGGTCCCGCTCCATCCGATCTACGACTACCGGCGCTATTTTGACGAGGCGGGGCTGCGGTGCCAATCGGTGAAGGACTTCCGTGTCCTCCCGTTTGGCCCGGTCAGTTTTCAGGCGATCGAGGCAGTTCGGATTGATCAGGCGATCGAACCGCAATGACGCGAATGCCGAAGGCAATCGTCATTAGCTTGATTGAAATGGTCAAGCGTTGTTGATCGTAATCACGACCTTCCCCACGAGGGTGCCCGCCCCTGCGACGGTGTTGTCTTCGAGGAATTGCTGGGCCTCGGCGGCCTGGTCGAGCGTGAAGGTGCGGCCGACGATCGGCCGGAGTCGGTCGTGAGAAATCCAGCGAATCATGTTCTCGGCACAGGTAAGCTGATCGTCAGGTTCATAATTGAACATGGCGAAACCAAGGATCGAGCAGTTGCGTGGATAGAAGGAGCCCAGGGGGAAGCTTGGGGTGGCGTCCCGACCGGCCATGAGGACGGCTCGTCCTCGCTTGCGGAGCAGGGGGACGATGGTCATCAGGTCGGGATCGCGCTGGGTCTCGTACCAGAGGTCGATGCCGTCCTCGGACCACTCGCGGAGGCGGGCGGGCACATCGTCGGTCTTGTAGTTGAGGACGAGATCGGCGCCGAGCGATCGACAGAGTTCGAGGGTGGGCTCATGCCCGGCGGTTGTGGCGACCCGGGCTCCGGTGGCCTTGGCCATCTGAATGACCATTGAGCCGACCCCACCGCCGCCCCCCGACACATAAACAGTTTCGTGGGGCTTCAGGTGCCCTCGCTCGAACAGACCGAGGTGAGCGGTGATTCCGACCAGGGCCATCGACGCGGCTTCGGCGTCGGACAGCTTGGGGGGGGTCGAATAGAGCCATCGTTCATCGGAGCAGACGTACTCGGCCACCGACCCCTGGCGGCCGAGGAGCCCTTGATTCGACCCCCAGACACGATCTCCGGGACGAAATCGAGTCACCTCGGGACCGACCGCCTCAACAGTCCCGGCGACATCGGTGCCGACCACGTAAGGGAAGCTCATCGGCATGGCGACCCGACCTGATCGCAGGTACAGATCAATTGGGTTGATGGCTGCCGCGCCGACCCGGACGAGCACCTCGCCAGGTCCCGGCGTGGGGGTTGGAAGCTCCCCGACTTTGATGGTCGAGGCTTCACCGTGCGACTCGATATAGGCGGCTCGCATGGGAGCGGCTCCCGTGGCTGGGGTGGGCTGGTGGCACCGTCTTCGGGTGATTCCGGACTCCGGCAACCCGACGGGACCGGAGCGCAACCACCGATCGGATATGCGTTTCCGATGAGAGGATCAGTCGATGTTCACCTGGATTTCATCGCCGACGACCCGTACCGGGAAGGTTGGCACCCGGGATCGAGATCCTTCGAGGTGGCGGCCGTCTTGAAGGTCGAATCGCCAGCCGTGCCAGGTGCAGGTGACCGATTTATCGTAGACGATTCCGTCACTCAGCGGGGCTCCCTGGTGGGGGCAGTAGTCCTCAATCGCGTAGTATTGCCCTCCGTCGAGGAAGACCGCGACCATGACCCCGTCCACATCGAATGCTCGCCCCTGACCTTCAGGGATCTCTCCAACTTTCGCGACCGTATGAAAACGCTCGTCTTCGGTCGACACCAGCGGCCTCCAGATCCGGACGATTCAACGGATGGATTCCGTCCCCGTGTCATGGGGAGACGGCGTCGCCCCTTGCGGGCGACCGATTCACCATCATAGCGGTCGAGTCGGTCGGGGTGAAACCCTTGGCCTTCCGCGGATTCAGAAGTGGTTGGTGAGGGGCCGGGTTCTTGAGGTGATCGACGCGCGTCGGCGAGTTACCGTTGCCGAGTCCCAGCCGGAAGGTCAAGGGATGGCGTCGCGTCAAAGCGGCAGGCAACGCGCGGGGGGAAGGCTCGTGAGGGAGGCGTGTCTCCCTGCAAGGAGGGAGCGATTTCGGCAAGAACCGGGACGCGTCCCTGTGTCCCGGTCAGCCACGACGCGAGAGTTGGAAGACTCTCGATCGCGGTTGTCTTTCACGGTTGCCTCAATGGTGAGGGCGTGCTCAGTAGGCGTTGAAGGTCCAGTACGCCCCCATTCCCGCGATCCCGATCATCCGGATCGACGGATCGAGCAAGGCGGCGGCGTGAGGAGGAGAGGCGAGCCACTGAGCGCCGATGCTGGCGGCCGATCCCATGGCGCTGTTTTGTCGGCGAGCTGGCCCCATGACGTGGTGGCCCAGGCCGCGACTGTTTTGCTGGGCATTGTTCATGTTTGCCCACGCCGACAGGTTTTCGTCGTAAGCGACCGGGGCCAGGCCGTACTGGCTTCGGATGCCGTTGAGCCAGGCCGTAAATCCGTGCGGATCACCCTGGGTCGTAGCCGGGGCAGCAGGCGCGGCGGCGGCCGGAGCGGCAGCCGGCTGAGGGGCCGCGGGGGCGGCCTGCATGGGCTGCTGGCCGGTCCAGTAGGTCACGGCGGCATTCACCGTGTTCTGAACGGTCTGATAGCCCGCGACCGGGGCCGGAGCGGGGTAGTAGTAGTAATATTGCGGCGTGTAGGTGGGCTGGGTCGGTTGGACCTGATACGTCTGGGCGGGTTGCATCTGGACCGGCTGCTGAGCGAGTGTAACCCCTTCGTCGATCACTCGTCGCAGGTCGTTCTCGTCTCGCGTCAACTCGTTCAGGAGGGTTTCGTCGGAGAGGGCCGTCGGTTCGTCGGGAACGACCCCTCGAATCAAGGTCGTGAGCAGTCCCCAGACGGGGTCAGCCGAGGCCATAGCGGATCGAGGAGCAAATCCCGTGATGGCCAGAGCCAGACCAAGCACGGCGGACGTTCGAACAGGGACGCGGTTGAAAACAATCATCGTGTGGTAATTCTCTCGGGTCTCCGTACTTCGCCGTGGCGGCGGGACACTCCCTGACGCTCACGTTTGGACATCGGGGCGGGATTGTCCTTCGGTCAAACCCCGCCACTTTCGCCACGGCGATCCGAAAAGGATGACGATACGCTCCCCTTCGTTGCAAGAGGAATTATCCCCACCGGAGAGAATTCGCTTATTATAGTAACGCCCGATGATCTGGCAGAATTGGGCGACTTGGCAAGTGGGATTCGTGAGTGGTGTTGTGTATGTATTTAATTTTTTGCAGAAGAGAAAACGTGTTCGATTGTAGTTGTTCGTCGATTCTTGGTCATTCGCTCTTGTCGGCCCGTGATTGGGCCGACAAGAGCAATTAGATGTGGTGAAGCTCGCGTGTTACGAGCGGGTCACTTCCCAGCCGCGGCGGTACTCGGTCTGGATCAGTTTGTTGGCTTCGGGATAGTTAGTGACCTGCATCCCCGGGCCGTCCCATTCCAGGCGCTTGCCGGTTCGGATGGCGACGTTGCCGAGCAGGAAGGCCTCGGTCAGCAGGCTGGCCTCATCGAAGTTCGAGTAGGCAATCTCGGGTTTCCCGGCCTTGATGGCCTCGACCCACTCGTTCTTCATGCCCTGGTCGCCTCGGTTATTGCTGGGCAGGCGTTCGGGGGTTTCGAGGTTCTTGCCTTCGGCGAGGGCCTCCGGGTGGAGGCGGTAGCGGGCGCCGTAGTCGTTCGGCGAATAGAGAATCCCCTTCTCGCCGACGAGGATCGAGCCGCTGCCGGGCAGTTTTTCGCCTGGCGAGAGGATCTTGGCTTGCAGCTCCTTCGGCGGCAGGACGAGTTCGCCGTCCAGACGGCCTTCGTACCAGGTCAGGGTCACGGGGGGCATGTCGCCTCGGGCGGGGAACTCGATGTTCACGCGGGCCCAGGCGGGGAAGGTCTCGGGGTTCAGCTCACCGTTCTCGGCCGAGATGGCGACCGGGTGGGCCAGTTTCAGGGCTCGGAAGGCCATGTTGGCCGTGTGGCAGGCCATGTCGCCGATGGCGCCGGTGCCGTAGTCCCACCAGCCTCGCCAGTTGAACGGGTGGTAGACCTTCTCCACGAACGGCCGCAGCGGAGCGCCGCCGATGAACTGATCCCAGTGGATGCCGTCGGGCCAGACGTCGGCCTTGTCCGGGCGGGCGGTGATGGTCGGGGCCTGGGGCCAGACGGGCCGGTTGGTCCAGACGTGGACCTCGGTGACCGGGCCGATGAGTCCGTCCTGGATCAGCTCGACGGCGCGTCGGAGCCCGTCCTCGGCCGACCCCTGGTTCCCCATCTGGGTGCAGACGCCGTACTTGCGGGCTTCTTCCTTCAGCACGCGAGACTCGAAGACGGTCTGCGTCAGGGGCTTCTGGCAGTAGACGTGCTTGCCCATGCGGATGGCCGTGACCGACGGCAGGGCGTGGGTGTGGTCCGGAGTGCTGACGGTGACGGCGTCGATCTCCTTTTCCATCGTGTCAAGCAGCTCTCGGAAGTCGTAGAAGACCTTCGCCGAGGGCCACTTGGCGATTTTCGGGGCCAGGTGGCCTTCGTCGATGTCGCAAAGCGCGACGATCTCGCCGAGGTTGCCGGCCTGGTCAATGTCGCTGCTTCCTTTCCCGCCCACGCCGATGCCGGCGAAGCGGAGCGTCTCGTTCGGCTTGCGGCCCATGCGGGCGGCTGAGTAGGCCGGGGCCGAGTAGAAGTAGCCGAGGGTTGCTGCCCCGGCACCCAGGAAGCCGCGACGATTCATGTTCGTTCTCATTGGCGGTTGGCTCCATCTTCAAAACAAGGCAGTCGGGGGACGGTCCCGATTCTTGAAAGATTAGTGAGCCTTCGCGCCGGCAACAACCGCCCACTGCCAGGTCCTCGGGAGCGTCAACCGCTGGACAGTCCGCCGGGGCCTCGGCTAGAACGGAACTCCGCACGCGGATCATTCCACACCCATTGGCCCGAATGGGAACGCCCGAGGCCCTCATGACTCGATTCCTCGCCCTCACACTGCTTATCGGTTCCGTTGCAGTTACCGCGGAAGCCCAGGACAAGCCCGGCGCACCACCGGAACTGAACGAGTCGTTCCGCAATCCCGATGTGGATCAGTATGTCGAGCGCTTCGAGAGTGAGTCGCGCGAGGTCGCCACGCTGCGGGACGAGGTGCTGAAGATTCTCAAGATTCAACCCGGAATGCGCGTCGCCGACGTGGGGGCAGGGACCGGACTCTACACGATTCCGATGGCCGAGGCCGTGGGAGCGCAGGGGGCCGTTTTTGCGGTGGACATCTCCCCGAACTTTCTCAACTTCATTGCCAGGCGGGCTCAGCAGCAAGCACTCGTCAACGTCTGCACAGTCCTCGGAACCCAGGACTCGACCCAGTTGCCGCCCGAGACGCTCGACCTGGTGTTCATCTGCGACACCTACCACCACTTCGAAAACCCGCCCGCCGTCCTCGGTTCGATCCATCGGAGCATGAAGCCGGGTGCCCGGCTAGTGGTCATTGATTTTGACCGTCGCGAAGGGGTCAGCTCGCCCTTCATCATGGAACACGTCCGAGCCGACGCCCAGACCTTTATCCAGGAAATCTCCTCGGCAGGCTTTCGGCCGATCGACATGGAAGAAATCGACCTTCCCCCCTTCGAGGAAAACTTCATGACCATCTTCGTCCGAGAGGGCCAGCAGACGGGCTCGACTCCGGAGACCCGTCGCTGATGGCTGCCCCTGACGAGCACTCACCGACCGAAGCCCCGAAGGAACTGCCCACCTCGTATGGCCTGACCACGGCGACCTTTGTCGTGGTCTCGAGCATGGTCGGCACGGGAGTGCTGACGACGTCGGGCTATACGTCGTTTGCGGTGGGGAGTAACGCCTGGATGCTCGGCCTCTGGGTGGTCGGCGCGGTGATCGCCCTCTGCGGCGCGCTGTCGCTTTCCGAGCTGGCGGCGGCCATCCCTCGATCAGGGGGCGATTATGTCTTCCTGTTTGAGGCGTATGGTCCGCTGGCGGCCTTCCTCTCGGGATGGGTCTCCTTTCTAATCGGCTTCGGAGCGCCGATCGCGGCGACCTCGGTCGCGGCCGGGGAGTACCTGCTCCGACCGCTCGGGCTTGATGAGGAGACGGCCCTGATCGGCCGGAGACTGGTGGCGACCGGCTTGATCCTGTTGTTCGGGCATCTGCACGGCCGGACCCGAACAGGATCGGTTGGCGTGCATGGGGCTGCCACGATCGTCAAGATCGGCCTGCTCTCCACCCTGGCGATCGCCGGGATTGCCGCGGGATGGGGACGCTGGGAAAACCTGGCCGATGCCCCGGCCGTCGATCAGGTCGATCGGAGCCTGGTCCTCGCCGCGTTTGCATCGCTCGTTTATGTGTACTATTCCTATACGGGATGGAACGCGGCGGCCTACCTCGCCGGAGAGGTCGAAAATCCCCAGCGGAGGCTCCCCCAGGCGATCTTCCTGGGGATCGCCGGCGTGGTCGTGCTCTACCTGGCGATGAACCTCTTCTATGCCCTCGCCGTGACGCCCAGCGACCTGGCGGAGGTCGTTTCCCAGGCCGAGGCCGCGGGCGATCCCAGCCCGATGAGTCGCCTGGCCCCGATCGCAGAGATTGCCTCGACCCGACTCTTTGGCCCCCGGATCGGGGCGGCCCTGTCGGTAGTCATCGGCCTGACATTGCTCGCCTCGCTCAGCGCCTTCATCCTCACCGGGCCTCGGGTGGCCTATGCGATGGCGCGGGCCGGTCAGTTCCCCGCTGTGGCTGCCCGACTCACCGGGACCGCTCAGACTCCGGCCGTGGCGACCGCGATGCAGATCTCCTGGTCGCTCATCCTGCTCTGGACCGGGACGTTTCAGCAAATCATCATTTACGCGGGGGTTGGCCTTGCGCTGTTCTCGATGCTGACGATCACGTCCGTCTATGCGCTCCGGATCCGCCAACCAGACCTCCACCGGCCGTTCCGGACGCCTGGCTATCCGGTCGTCCCGGCGATTTATCTGACGGCGACCTCGTCATTGACCATCGCGGTCTGCATCGAGAAGCCGCAAGAAGCGATCGCGGCGCTCGCGAGTATCGCCGTCGGTGTGCCATTTTTCTACGGCTGGCGATGGCTGTCACACCGACGAGGCTCCGCTTCGGCGTCGTCCTGAGCCGAGCCGCGAGGTTGGCCCTGGAGTCGTGCTCACGAACGCTCCGGGGGCCGTGCGGCCACGGGGCAGGGCAGCGGCTTACCCGCCAGCCCTGCGATCAGGTTCGCCACCGATCCCTCGGCCATCCGAAGTCGCGTCCGATCGGTCGCACTGCCGAGGTGGGGGCTGATCACGACGTTTTCCAGGCCGAGCAGGGGATGATCACGGGGCAGCGGTTCCGGGTCGGTCACGTCGAGCCCGGCGGCGGCGATCGTCCCAGACCGGAGCGCATCGAGCAGGTCATCCGTCACCACCACAGGGCCTCGCGCGATGTTGACGAGCACGGCGCTCGCCTTCATCCGTTTCAAGCTCGATGCGTTGATCAAGCCCCGGGTCCGATCGGTCAGGGGCACGCAAAGAACCACGAAGTCACTCGCCGCCAGCAGTTCCTCGAACCCGACGTATCGAAGCCCCAACTCGTCCTCTACCTGGGGCCGAGGACGACAGTTGTGGTAGAGGACCGTCATGTCGAACCCGATCGCCCGCCGCGCGACCTTCTCGCCGATCCGGCCCATGCCGACAATTCCGAGCGTCGAGCCGTGAACTTCTCGACCAAGCATGTATCCCGGATCGTATCGGGTGAAGGCGGCGGATCGGGCGTAGCGGTCCCCTTCCACCAGGCGTCGGGCTGTGGCCAGCAGCAAGGCGAAACCCATGTCGGCCGTCGCGCCGTCGAGCACCCCCGGCGTGTTCCCGACCGGAATTCCCCGATCCATCGCCGCGCCCAGGTCAATGTGGTCGATTCCCACCCCGTAGTTGCTCACGACGCGGAGCCCCGGCAGGCGGTCGAGCATCGCGGCATCGACGGTCGGATGCCCGTACGTGTAGAGTCCGTCGACACGGCCCATCCCTCCGTCGGTGGCGTCCCAGGGGAGCAACTCGACCCGATCAGAGAGCAGTCCCATCACGGTCGAATCGAGCGGGCCGTCGGCCGCGACCCGGGGGAGATTGCGGTTCAGTTCCATCAGCGTCCACGAGAATCACGGGTGGGGGTTGATCGGTTCGGCCCGAGCCATCATCCTAGCCCGTCATCGACGACGCAACCGGAGGGTTTCAGATGCGGATTGAACTGGGTGGCGAGGTCGCCATGATCTTTGGTGCCGCCCGAGGAATTGGCCGGGCCATTGCCGAGGGTTTCAGCGAGGCGGGGGCCACGGTCGCCTACGTCGATCGCAGCCCGTCGGTCGGCTTTGTCGCGGGGCAATATCGCCGCCATTCCGGCCGGCCGACCGCCGCGTATGTGGCGGATGTGACCGACTTCGACGTGATGTGCCAGGTTGCCGATGATGCCTTTCGGGATCTCGGCCGGGTCGATCACCTCGTCTACGCCGCGGCCATCGGTTCGGGAAAGTTCGGGATGCCCTTCTGGAACCTCGACCCGGGTGATTGGGACCAGGTCCTCCGGGTCAATCTGCTGGGGGCGGTTCACGTCGGGCACGCCTTTGCTCCCCGGATGGCCGAAGCGGGTAGGGGAACGATCACCATGATTGCCTCGGTTGCCGGGCAGATCGGCTCGGCCACCGATCCCCCCTATAGCGCCTCGAAGGCCGCCCTGATCAACTTCGCACAGTGTGCCGCACGCGACCTGGCCGCGAGCAACGTCCGGGTCAACACGATCAACCCCGGTATGGTCAACACGCCGCTCAATCGCTCGGTGTATGAGGCCTGGACGGCCACACAACCCCGAGAAGCGCGCCAGAGCTGGGAGGAGTGGACGTCGGAGAAGATCCAACGTTTGGTGCCGCTCAATCGCTGGCAGGAGCCGGAAGATCTCGCGGCGATGGCGGTCTTCCTGGCCTCCTCCCTGGCGAAGAATATCACGGGTCAAACAATCAACGTGGACGGCGGCTACGTCATGCACTGGTAGTGCAAGGGGACGTCGCCGCCTCGCGATACGATCAGGGGGTGACGAGTTCTCCGAGTTCCGAGTCGATCAACTGCTCATGATCGCTCTCGACATCGACCAGCACGTTGCCGTCGAACGTCACGCGCTGGACCTCGCCTCGGACCTCAACGGCCTTGGGACGGACCCCGGAAAAGACGTTGCCACTGAGGGCGATGTCTCGGGTGCCGTCCAGCACCACGCCGCCGGCCTGACGGTCCCCTTCCAGCCGACGTTCCTCACCCGGTCCAATCGTACTATCGGCGAAGCTGTTGCCAGTGACGGCGATGTGAGCACTCGCCGGACCAATGATCAACGCATGCCGTTGCACGATCGGGAAGGAATTGGCCGAAACGGTGATGCCGTGGGCATCCCTCAGGTCAATTCCATCGGCAAATTCATGAGCGATGACATTGGCGCTCAGAGCGATCCCGTAGCAGTCGCGGTCGAGAATGATACCGGTTCCCTGGCATTCCTCGATCATGTTCCCTGAGACGACCGATCCATAAGTGTTCTCGATGACCACGCCGTTGCCAAGATGATCATCCAGGCAGTTGCCGGTCATGCAGAGATTGTAGCCGTCGATGCAGTGAAGCGCGTCCTGGTTTTCCTCGAACTGGTTGGCGGCAACGACGATATCATGACAGCCAATCAGGTTTAGACCTGTTCTTTTGTTGTAGGTGATCAACGAGTTGCAAATGCGGGGGTCTTCGTAGCAATTCTCCAGCAAGATCCCATCGCCGCCGTGCTCGCTGACGGTCACACCCTCGATGAACAATTCGTTCACCCCTCGGGCGGCGATCCCGTGCCCACTTTGCTCATGGCCGGTGATCCGGAAATTCGAGAGGTGAATGCGCCAGATGCGCGCTCGGGGATTCGTATCGTAATCCTTCGGTTCGATCACAAAGGCGGGAGACTTTTCGCCACCGATATTCTTGATGTGGGTCGCGGTGCCGGACCCTTGAATGGAAACGTCTTCCGAATGAAGTTTTAACGGCTCCTTGATTTCAAACGTTCCCGCGGGAAGCACGACCATCCCACCTTCGGGAGGAAGGGCATCGATTGCCGCCTGGAGGCTCGGGTAATGAATGGCCTCGATGGTCGGTCGAGCCCCGGGCAGTCGGTCTTCCCCTTGCTGGGCGATCCCGGAATCGGGGCCAAGCATCACCCAGACCAATGCGGCCAGGGCGGGGGTGAGCAGCAGCACGAATGAGCGTTTCATGGAGAACTCCGCAGCGGTGCAGTTCCGTTCAGGCAAGAATCGGTTCGATCACGTGTCCGTGAACGTCGGTCAGGCGACGGTCGATCCCGTCGTGTCGCACGGTCAGTTTGGTATGGTCGATCCCGAGCAGATGCAAGAGGGTCGCGTGCAGGTCGTAGCCGGTGGTCACATCCTCCACCGCCTTGTACGACCATTCGTCGCTTGCGCCAAAGGTCACGCCTCCCTTGATGCCACCACCGGCCAGCCACGAGGTGAAGGTGAAGGGATTGTGGTCGCGTCCCTTGCCCCCCTGACTGCAGGGCATCCGACCGAATTCAGTGGTCCAGAGAATAATCGTGTCGTCGAGAAGTCCTCGCGTTTTCAAGTCTTTGATCAAGGCGGCGGCCGGACGATCCATGCTCCTGGCCATCTCGCCGTGATCGCGTTCGAGGTCCTCATGAGAATCCCAGTTGCGACGCGGGAAGCCATTGTCCGCGCCACTCCAGAGTTGGACGAAGCGCACCCCGCGTTCCAGCAATCGGCGGGCAATGAGACAGTTGCGGCCAAAGTCGGCCGTGATCTCCTCATCAAGCCCGTAGAGACGTCGGGTGGCCTCGGTTTCTCCGGAAAGGTCGAGCACTTCAGGCGCACTCAGTTGTAACCGGGCTGCCAGTTCGTACGAGGCAATCCGGGCATCAAGCCTCGAATCGCCGGGGCGATCGTCGGCATGGCTTCGATTCAACCGGGCGAGCAGGGCGCGGCCGTCGCGCTCGGCCTCGGCATCCAGGAAGTCGGTCTCGGGGGGGAAGAGCGACCGGATCGGCCGAGGGGCCGAGGGCCGGATCATCGTCCCCTGATGCTCCGCGGGCAAAAACCCTGCGGCCCAGTTGGCCGGACCGTTGGGAGCGAAACCTCGGGAGTCGGGAAGGACCACAAAGGTTGGTAAGTTTTCATTCAGGATTCCCAGTCCATACGACACCCAGGCCCCGACGCTCGGGAACCCAGGCATGACAAACCCGGTCGCCTGTAAAAAGGTTGCCGGGCCGTGGACGTTCGACGAGGAGACCATGGCCGGGAGAAAGGCAATGTCATCGACGCATGAGGCCACATGCGGCACCAAATCGCTAACCCAGGCGCCACACTCTCCATGCTGCCGCCAGGCCCACGGGCTCGCCATCACCGCACCCGGATCGCTCTGGAACAGTTCGACCTTCCCTCCGGGATCAAACGCCTGGCCATTTCGTTCGATCAAGAGTGGTTTGTAATCAAACGTGTCGCACTGACTGGCCGCTCCCGACATAAACAGCTGCACCACTCGCTTGGCCTTCGCCGGGTGGTGCAAGCCGCCATTCAGGTCTGCACGCCTTTGAGAGACTCCAGCCTCGTCAGCGGCCAGAATCCCCTCGGTCCCGAGGAGGTGCGCCAGCGCAATTCCTCCCAGTCCTCCACCCGCGTGCCAGAGAAATTGACGACGATTCATCGGTGCAAGTCTCCCAGAAGAGAGGCAACGGCACGCGCCGGAGGTAGGATCGAGTTGCCAGGAGGCGGAGGGTTAATCGAGAAACACAAATTCATTCAGGTTGAACAGAATGCGACAGGCTGCCGCCAGCCCGTGCTCCCGGGCATACGAGACCATTACCAAACGCTCGTCCGGGGTCGGAGATCGGGCCACGGTCAACCGATAGGCTGAGTCGATCTGAGCTCCCAAGTCATCCGCCACCGCTTGGACTCGGGAGGCGAGGTCCTCGGATCGGGCAATCATAAACGGGTCATTCAGGAGTGCGAGCGCTTGCAACGCGGTAATGGTTTCGTTGCGAACCGGGACGTTAATGTTCGGGTCCGCCCCGTCGAGACACTCGATGAAGGGGTTCGGAACGCTTCGCACCACGAACCGATAGACCGCGCGTCGGCGACCGTCAACCGGGTCGATCCACTCGGGGTCATCGTGGTCGTAGATCGGCGAATGGTCATCCTTGAACCGAAACAGATCGAAGCCAGGCCCGCCCATCGTGTCATCGAGTACCCCAGAGGCAAAGAGGGTCGCGTCTCGAATTTCCTCCGCCTCAAGCCTTCGGCGTTCCTGACGCCAGACGAACCGATTGCCTGCATCGATTCGGGCGTTTGTCTCGTGATGGGTCGATGCTTGTCGATACGTGTTGCTGGTCATGATCAAGCGATCGAGCGCCTTGATCGAGCCGCCAGAGTCACGAAATTCGACGGCCAGCCAGTCGAGCAATTCCGGGTGGGTTGGCATCGACCCGTTCCGGCCAAAGTCGCTTGGTGTGTCCACGATCCCTCGACCGAACGCATCCTGCCAGGCGCGGTTGACGAACGATCGCCAGGTCAGCGGATTCTCGGGATCAGTGATCCAACGGGCCAACGCTGCTCGCCGTGCTCCCTCGTCCGAGGTCGCTTCGATCTCCGGGTTGAGCGTGCTGACGCAGGACAGGGCCCCGGGCGAAACCTCCTCGCCAGGAGACTCCACGTCTCCTCGGTTCAGCAAGCGAATCGGTCGGGGTTCACGAGGTAAGGCTGCATAAACGAGTGAGCCTGCGTCGTCGATGGGTCGGTCCCCCCGTTCGACACCGGCAAACACGGCCTGGAGCCGGTAGTAATCCACCTGAGGAATCGGGTCGAACTTGTGATCGTGGCAGCGGGCGCAATGGACGGTGAGGCTGACGAATGTGGACATCGTGTTGGCCAGCATGTCGTCTCGGTCGATCAATCGTGTTTTTTCCTTGTCGACGGTCCCTTCACGCAGCTCGACATGGCCGACAAAATCCCAGGGGCCGGCGGCGATGAACCCGGTGGCGATCAGGCGTTCCGGTTCTCCGGGAAAGAGAACGTCTCCGGCGATCTGTTCCTCAATGAATCGAGCGTAAGGGGTGTCTTCATTCAACGACTCGATCACATAATCACGATAGCGCCAGGCGTGAGGACGGCGTTTGTCCTTATCGTAGCCGTGGGTGTCGGCGTAGTGAACCAGATCCAGCCAGCGGCGGGCCCGACGTTCGCCGTAGCGAGGCGAAGCGAGCAGGCGATCGATCACCCGTTCGAAGGCATCGGGCGACTCGTCGGCAAGAAAGGCATCGACCGCTTCGGGGGTCGGCGGCAAGCCGGTCAAGTCGTAGGTGGCCCGACGGATCAAGGTCCGCCGATCGGCTTCCGGAGCAGGGGTGAGCCCCTCGGCCTTGAGCCGGTCGAGAATGAAGGCATCGATCGGATTGCGGACGGTAGACGTGGGGGAAACCTCGGGAATCTCCGGACGCCTCAAGGGGACGAGCGACCACCACGCTCCCTCGAAACGCCGATCGCGCAGGGTCACGCCCTCGGGCCAGGGGGCTCCCGCGTCGAGCCACTGGCGGATCGCCTCGACCTGCTCAGCGTTGAGAGGGTCGCCTTCGGGAGGCATTTGCGGCTCCCCTCCCGAAACCACATCCAGCAGCAGGCTGAATTCCGGATCTTCCGAATCAATGGCCGGTCCGCTGAAGCCTCCCACTCGAAGCCCGTCCCGGGTTTCGAGCGAGAGCGATCCCTTCGGTCGGTCGCCGCTGTGGCAGTGCAGGCATCGCGATTCCAGAATCGGCGCGACTCGATCGATCAGCAGATCAGCGTCGTCGATCGGCCCCGTCATCGTCAGACCGAGCAGTGTCAATGTGCCAATCATCATGGTTCGCGGCGTCTCCCTCGTGATGCCCGCGTCTGAAACGACCCTTGGTTTGAACCTACCGCAGTGATGCATCCCCCGCAACCGTGGGAGGTCGGAAACCGCTTCCCCCCTTAGCTCCGGGGTCTGGCCGTCCTCTGCTCGCAAACGATCGGGCCGGGGATCGTCAGTGGCGGGTTCATCGACTAGGATAAAGGACAGTGAGAACCTGAAGGGTGAATCCTCCGGAGGATCCTATGTCGCCCGCCGACCCCGCCAGCCCCAGCCAGGCTCACAACGTCCTGCGCACCACCCGAAGCGACCTCGACCCCATCTTCTACCCGAAGACGGTTGCCGTGATCGGTGCGACCGAGGCTGCCGGCAGTGTCGGACGAACCATTCTCTGGAATTTGCTCAGCAGTCCCTTCGGAGGCACGGTCTATCCGGTCAACCCGAAGCGGCCGAATGTGTTGGGGGTGAAGGCGTACCCGCGCGTCTCAGACCTCCCCGAGCCGGTCGATCTGGCCGTTGTCGTGACGCCGGCTCCCACGGTGCCGGGAATCATCGGCGAGTGTGTTGATGCCGGCGTCAAGGGAGCCATCATCATCTCGGCCGGCTTCAAGGAGGTCGGGCCACAGGGGGCCGAGCTGGAACGCCAGGTTCTCGAACAGGCCCGTCGCGGCAGGATGCGGATCATCGGTCCGAACTGCCTCGGGGTGATGAATCCGATGACCGGCCTGAACGCCACCTTTGCCGGTGCAATGGCAAGGCCGGGAAACGTCGGATTCATCAGTCAGAGTGGCGCGCTTTGCACAGCGGTCCTCGACTGGAGCTTTCAGGAACAGGTCGGCTTCAGTGCCTTCCTCTCGATCGGTTCGATGGTGGATGTCGGCTGGGGCGATCTGATCGACTACCTCGGCGACGATCCGAAAACACGATCGATCGTCATTTACATGGAGTCGATTGGCGATGCGCGCAAGTTCCTGTCGGCGGCCCGAGAGGTCGCCTTGACCAAGCCGATCATCGTCATCAAGGCCGGGCGGACCTCGGCCGCCGCCGCTGCTGCTGCCTCGCATACCGGAAGCCTGACCGGCAGCGACGAGGTCCTCGATGCCGCTTTTCGACGTTCCGGAGTGCTGCGAGTCAACTCGATTGCCGACATTTTCAACATGTCCGAAGTGCTCGCCAAGCAGCCGCGCCCCCGAGGGCCCCGGCTGGCGATTCTCACCAATGCCGGTGGTCCAGGGGTCCTGGCGACGGATGCCCTGATTCAGAACGGCGGCGAACTGGCCGACCTCTCCTCCGAAACGATCGCCGAACTCAATGAGTTTCTCCCCGGCGCCTGGAGCCGGGGGAATCCCGTCGATATTCTCGGCGATGCTGGACCCGAGCGGTACGCGAAGGCGGTCGAGGTCGTCTCCCGCGATCCCAACAGCGACGGCTTGCTCGTGGTGCTCACGCCTCAGGCCATGACCGACCCGACCCGGACGGCCGATCAGTTGAAGGTCGCCGCCAGGAAGGGGGGCAAGCCAGTGCTGGCGAGCTGGATGGGCGGAACCCATGTCGCCGCGGGCGTTGATATTCTCAATCGCTCAGACATTCCAACCTTTACCTATCCCGACACCGCTGCGCGCGCCTTCGCCGCGATGTGGCGTCATAGCGATGCCCTGCGAGGCATTTACCAGACCCCTTCCGAAACCGAGCACGAAGGGGACGGCGTGATCAACCAAGCCGCCGCCGAGGAGATTGTTCGAGCCGCTCGGAGCGCGGGCCGAACGATCCTGAACGAGGCGGAATCGAAGCGGTTGCTTACCGCGTATGGAATTCCCACGGTCGAGACGATCGTTGCGGCCGACGAGCAGGCGGCCGTCTCCGCGGCCGATCGGATCGGCTATCCCGTGGTGCTTAAGTTGCATTCCGACACCATCACCCATAAGACCGATGTCGGCGGCGTGATGCTCAATCTGGTGGATGGGAAAGCGGTACGGGCGGCCTTTCAATCCATCCGAACCTCCGTTCTGAACACCACCAGCGAGGCCGACTTCCAGGGGGTGACCGTTCAACCGATGATCCGGCAGCTCGACGGATACGAGCTGATCATCGGCAGCAGTATCGATCCGCAGTTCGGTCCCGTCTTGCTCTTTGGCACGGGAGGCTCACTGGTCGAGGTCTTCCGGGATCGAGCGCTCGCCCTTCCTCCCCTGAACACGACCCTGGCCCGTCGCATGATGGAGCAAACGCGCATTCTCACGGCCTTGAAAGGAGTCAGAGGGCGGCCGCCGGTCGATCTGGGCGCTCTGGAACGGCTGCTGGTCCGATTCAGTCAGCTTGTCGTCGAGCAACGTTGGATCAAGGAGATCGATATCAATCCGCTCCTGGTCTCGCACGAGTCGATGCTCGCGCTCGACGCTCGCGTCATTGTGCATGATCTCGACGTTTCCGCCGCGGATCTTCCCCGAACGGCGATTCGCCCGTATCCCACACAATATGTCGAACCGTTTACGCTCCGAGATGGAACCCGGACGACCATCCGGCCGATCCGTCCGGAAGACGAACCCTTGATGATCGCCTTCCACGAATCGCTCTCGGAACGGAGCGTCTATTCACGGTATTTCCAGGCAATGAAGCTCAGCACCCGGGTCGCCCACGAGCGGCTGACCCGGATCTGCTTCATCGACTACGACCGCGAAATGGCCCTGGTCGTTTCAAGGCGCCCCACCGAGCCGGGTCGTCACGAGATTCTCGCCGTCGGCCGCCTGAGCCGGCAACATAGTTTCGACGAGGCCGAATTCGCCCTGCTCGTGGCCGATGCCTACCAGGGCCACGGCCTGGGAGGCGAATTGCTCCGACGCCTGATCCAGATCGCCCGCAATGAAGGGATCCGCCGGGTGACGGCCGATATGCTCCGCGACAATCGGCCCATGCAGCGCGTTTGCGAGCGACTCGGCTTCCGCCTCCGATACGATCCGGACGACCAGATCGTCCATGCCGAGATCGAGCTGTGAACACGCTCGATCAACTCACCAGCGGGCGAGGCCGCTTGACGATCTGAAGCCGGTTTCCTTCCGGGTCGCGGAAGAAGGCGGTCGTCATCGTCTCGTTGTCAACAGCCGTATCGTCCTCGAACGTGAGCCCCCGAGCTTCCAGGTCGGCGCGGGCCGCGGCCACGTCATCGACGATGAAGGCGATGTGGCAGACGTGCCTCGTATCGACGGCGGGCACCTCGGTCGGGCGGCCAATCAACTCCACCGCCACCCCGGCATCATCGGCCAGGAAGTAGCCGGGAGGCGAGGCCTTGCTGTTGTCGAGAATCACCCGAAGCCCCAACGCCTCAACATAAAAATCTTTCAAGGCATGAGGGTCGGCGGCAAACAGGGCGACGTGTTCGATGCGAGCCATGACGGTGAGTGTTCCGTGGTTATGCCGGGCGACGGCGGGTGGTTGAACGAGACGGCGAGATGTTGCCGCCGCTCCATTCTTCAATAACCTTCCAGTGAGTCTCGCCGACAGGTTGAATCGAGAGTCGGCTTCCTTTGCGAAGCAGCTCCATCCCTTCCAGTCGCGGCTCGGCACGCAGTCGGGGAAGCTCGATCAAGGGCTCGATCGCCCGAACCGCCCGGATGGAAACCTGGAACCAGATGGGGTTATCCGGGTCACTCTTGGGGTCGTAATGATCGGCGTTCGGGTCGAAGGCGGTCGGGTCGGGATGGGCCTCACGCACCACCTCGGCAATTCCGGCAATCCCCGGAGGATTGGCGTTCGAGTGGTAGAAGAGGACAAGATCCCCCTTCTTGACCTGATCGCGCAGGAAGTTCCGGGCCTGGTAGTTCCGCACGCCGTCCCATCCGGTCGTCCGGTCGGGCGAGGCCATCAGATCGGCAAAGGAGAAGCAGTCCGGCTCCGATTTGAACAGCCAGTATGCCATGACGATCGATCCTCGATCTCCCGATCCCACAAGCTCCCCTTGGCCTCAGGACCATCCAGGTAGACTACCATGCGATGGGCTTCAGGGGGAGTCCCCGCTTGCGAACCGCAGCCGGTTACGAACCTTGATTCGAGGGAGGCTGATCCTCGGCCTCATCCGGGTTGCCCTGAAGCCACTCATCCAGTTCTTCGGGGCTGATGTGATCCCGAGGCGGGGCTTGAAATTGACGGGCCGAGGCGGCCCGCGCCCGCAGCGCGCGGGCCGTCGTGACACTTCGAACCACAAGGTACACGATCACCAATCCGATCAGTCCCAGCAGCCAGGCCGGAGACGACGGGCCAGGGGCGATCGCCTCCTCCGCAGGCCGACGATCGTCAGGAACGTATTCAAGTCGGCCGATGAGCATCGGTGCTTTCCGGGCCTTATCGGCGGCGTTATACGCCAGCAGCTTGAAGAAATAGCCGTGGAAGATGACGAACGCGTTCACGTCGTCCCCACCGGGAAGGCCCTGGGGAGCGTCTTCGAAGACGAGCACGTAGGGAAAGCCTCGGCTGTCTCCGGTAAATGTCCAGGCCTCGTACAGGGCGCCTTCGGGGGCGATCCGATCGGGAAGGTCGTCGATGCGGAGGATGCGGCGGGCGGTCCCTTGCAGGCGGATCGGCAAGCCTCGGTAACGCTCGGGACGATCCAGCAGGTCGGAAAAGACCACATCGGTGCGGGCGGTTTCACGGAGTGTCTCGATGGGGGTTCTCCGCGCCCGGTCGAGCAGTTCGGCATAGGCCGCCGTCTCGCTGAATTGCAAGGGAGCCTCGTCCCGAACCGCCTCGAAGACGATCGAATCATCCGGTGGGGGCAGGGGAGTCTGCTCGCCGATTCCCTTGGCCGGTTCGGGAGCCGGCGCTACTTCGGGCCGAAGGAATTGCACCAGGAGAATGCCCGAGAGGATGACCAGGGTGATCAGCGGAATCACCTGTCCCCAGGCAACGCCTCGACGCACCGGGCCGTCGGGCTCGAAGGGGTCTGCGTGGCTCATCGGTTCCCTCGGCAGACGGTGGAGGAGCAACAGGCGATCGAGGCCTCAGTTCATCTCAGTGAAGTTGACCTTCGTTAGCCCAAGGTCGGAGAACATGTTCAAGACCGCAACCAGGTGTTCCCAGTGAAGATCCGGATGCGCCCGGATCAGTGCCTGATCGAATCCATAGTCCGGGTCTTCAAGCAACCCTTTAATCCGATCGCGGAGGCTGGGAAGGTTCTCGAACCGCAATTCCTCCAGTTCGATTCCGGTCAACTCTCCCGTGTTGTTCGAGAGCAACGTCACCTGGAATGATCGGATTGCCGGGGGTTCGTCCGAGGGGCTCTCCTCAGGAGGCGGTTCCGGTTCGGGCTCGGTCTGAGGAGTGGTCGGCAGCAGGTTCAGGTCAAACTGCAGCTCCATCGGCGCGGGCTTGAACGTGAGGATGAAGAACGTGAGCAGCTGAAAGGCCACGTCGAGCATGGGAGTCAGCGGGACTTCAATTTCGGTCGATTGACGCGGTCGAAACATCAGGGGCTGCTCCGGGGGCGGGCGTTGGCAGCATCAGAATGGGCTGAGAGAAGGAGCAAGTGTTGTCTGCTCTCCCGACCCGATCGTGCTTCGTCCGTCAATAAGTTGGTGCACTGAGGGCTCGGAGGTCGAACCGGGAGAAATTCACATCCTGGCAGGCCCGGATGAGCCGGAAGACCTCGGTAAACGGGGCCTGGCGATCGGCCCGAAGAATCACGGTCGTGGGCAGCGGCTCTCCGGCCGAGAGCGTGACGCCGGCGGCGTCGGCATTGAGGCGGGCCAGGTCGGCCTGGAAGCGAATATGCTTGAGTGCCTCGTCGGCGCTGAGAGCCTGGCTGGCCACCAGCAGGCGGCCGGTCTCGTCGATGTTCAGGACGAGCTTGTCCTCGGCCGGGTTGAGAATCGGTCGGGCCGACCCCGCCACCGGGAGCCGGACCCGCTGGTCATACACTTCCTGGTTGAAGTTCGAGACCATGATGAAAAAGGTCATGAGCTGGAAGACGACGTCGAGCAGCGGCGTCAGGTCGGGCTGATACTTGACGTTGTGCAGTTTGGGTCGGGGCATGGTCGGTCGGGCCTCCTCGCGTGGCACCGGGTTCGGGCTTCGGCTCAGGTGGCGGTCCGGGTGACCCCTTGCTGCTGCTTGGCGGCTTGCCAGAAAGCGTTGATGGTGCGATCGGCGATCTTGGTCGTCTCGGTCGCGATGAAGACGATCCGGTTCCGGAAGAAGGCGAAGAAGAAGATCGCCGGCACCGACACAATCAACCCTTCGAAGGTCGTGACCAGCGCGAGCGAAATGTTCCCGGCCAGCTTCGTCGGATCGACCTGCACCCCCTCGACCGTCGCCAGGTCCTGGAAGGCGAGGATCATGCCCAGCACCGTTCCGAGCAGGCCGAGCATCGGGGCGATCGTGCCAATCGTGCCGAGATAGCTGTTCTTCGACTCCATATCGACCACGATTTCCTCGGCCGTCGCGTTCATCGCTTCCTTGGCCTCGGTTCGACCGTTGGGCATGTTGGCCACGCCGGTCCGCACCAGCCGGGCCAGGAACGAATTATCCTCACGGCAGGCGTCGTAAGCTTCCTGGAATTTCTTCTCTCGGATCGCGTTATCGAGCAGGTCGACCAGTTGCGGCGGCACCGCTTCCTTGAGCCGGAACTCCAGGAACAGGCGAATGATCATCGCCACCAGAGTGATCGACAGAATGATGATCAGGCCGCCGATGATGCCCGACGACTCGATAAACCACTGCAATCCCGACTTGGTTCGAACCGGGCTTCCCGACGTGGTCTCGGCCGAAGCCGGCTCAGACGCCTCCGGTTCCGGCTCGGGCGCGGGAGCAGCCTCGGGAGCCGGGGCACCCTCCGGTTCCGGAGCCGGTGGAGGCGGCACGTCCTCCTGGGCCATCGCAACGGTCGGCATCAGTCCGATCGTGCCGACGCACAAGAGCGGCAGCGTCAGCAACGCCGCCAGCAGAATTCGGGACAGGCGACGGCCCCTCGGGCTCGGAATCGGGGTCGGCATCGGTGGCGGTCTCCGTCGGCGGTCGGGTCGGAGTCGGATTCGGAGTCGACGTCGAGATCCAAACGAAGCGATTTCAGGTGAGGGTCAAGGTCGAGCCGGGCCACGCGGCGAGTGAAGGGACCTCGGGAAGTGTCGGAACCGATCGACCTCGCGATCCGATTGGACCATTCCCGCTCGCGTGCGCTCAAGAAAGCCTCATCGGGATTCTCTGTCGCGTCTTGCCACCTGTCAACCATCCCTTCCGAACCGAAGCGGTTCGACGCCCTCACCAGTGGCATGACACGGCCGCTTTTCCAGCGGCCAACGGTCGCCTTGTGTCGGAGAATCAAGGGGTGTTCGTCGCGAGGATGCCACGCCTGGACCAGCCTCACGGTCAAGGCTCGTCTACCGGCCCGAGGATACTGAGATCCAGGGGTTCGTCCGGCGCAAGGACGACCGTTCGTCCGACCCTCGGCCACTGGGTTCGAATCGTGTCGAGATAGATCCGCTGAACGGTCATCGGGCGGGCTCGGTTCACTTCGGTCGCCAGCGATCGGAACCTGTCGGCCCGCGACCGCGCGAGAATCACCGAGCGCTCCGCCGCGGCATGGGCGCGGTCGAGAATCGCCCCGACTTCCGACGCCGAGGCGGCCAGCAGACGATCGGCCAGCCCCTGCGCCTCGCGGAGCCTCGTATCGACTTCACTCCGGGCCGCCTGGGTGGCGGCGAAGTCGGGTCGGACTTCCTCGGGAGGACGAACCTCGGTCAGATTCACCCCCAGGATCGCCAGCCCAAGCCCGAGCCGTTCCGAGTCGTCTTGCAAGGTTTCCGCCACCTCGACGGCCACGGCCAGCCGATCGCCTCCCATCGCATCGTCAATCCCCCGACGGGCCAGCGCCCGACTCAACGACGCCTCTCCGAGCGCGGCCAGCACCTCCTCACGCCGATCGACCCCCACCACGAACGCCACCGGATCGGCCACTCGGTACTGGACGACCACTTCCGCTTGCAGCACGTTCTGATCGCCCGAGAGAAACTCACCGGCGCCGGGGGCTTCGGCGGCTCCGGGAATGCCGGCCAGCCCAAGCCTCAGACGTCGCACTTCGTCCGTCCGAACGCGGTCGATCCGGTCGATCCCGAGGGGGGCGACCCAGTGCAACCCTGCTCCCATCGGCCGATCAATCACCCGACCGAAGCGCCGGACGACGACCGATTCGCCCGGCTCGACCGCCACCAGGCCCGTTGCCAGAACGATCAGGACGACCAGGCTCGTCAGGCCCATCGTTGTTGCGATCCGTGTTCGACGGCTCATTCCTCGTCCTCCCCGGACGGGTTCGGATCGGTCGCAGCAACCGGAGCACCCGAAGCCGGTGTCGGTTGGGCCAGAGGAGTCGGCGTGGAAGCTGTTGCCGGAGCTTGCAGGACCTCCGATCCCGGCCCCTGGTTCAAGAGCCTCAGCAACGGGCTATCGGCCGACAGGACGACCGTCGCCCGGCCGTCGAGCAACGAGCGATACGTTTCCAGCGTCCGCAGGAACTCGGCGAAGCCCGGGTCGGTCGCGTGGGCCTCGTTCAGGATGCGGGTGGCCTCGGCCTCTCCCGAGCTTCGGATGCGGTCGGCCTCGGCCTCGGCCTCGGCGAGAATCGCCTCCCGTTGCCGCTCGGCCTGGCTGGTAATCGTGCGGGCCTTCGTTTCCCCGTCGGCGCGGACCTGCGCGGCCACCTGTCGGCGTTCGCTCCGGATCAGATCGAACACCGCCGGCCGGACCTCCAGCGGGTGATTGAACCGGCGAAGCCTCACGTCCACCACCGCGACCCCCAACTCCTCGCTTGCCGCTTCGGCCACGGCCGATTGCACCTCCCCGGTCACGGCGTCGAGCGCCCAGACCGTCGAATCGGTCGAGGCGAGCGTCTCCAGTTCTCTCCGGCCGATCGCATCGCTCAACGCCGAGGCAATCCGCTCCTCCAGCCTCGCCTCGGCTGCCTCGCTCGATCCGGCGGCGCGGAGGAAGGTGATCGGATCGGCCACCTTCCAGGCAACGAACCCGGCGATCTCCAGATTCTTCTTGTCCCCGGTGATCACTTCCCTCGTGCTCGTGTCGAACGACTTCAGGCGGCGGTCGATCGACCAGACCCCTTGCCACGGCCATTTGGCGTGCAGGCCCGCCTCTCCCGGATCATCGCCGTACAGCACGACCGGACGGCCGAAGCTGGTTACGAGCACATATTGCGATTCATCCGCCACCACGATCGACCGCGCCGCGACCAGAAGCACGGCCACGACGAATATCAGCAGGGCGGCGATAACCGAGGATCGACGCATCGGAGACCTTTCATGATCAATCAAACGATTTCAGGAAGGCATGTGTGAGGGTTTCGTGGTCCATCCCGTGGTCACTCACGGCGATGGCTCCGGCTCGGCGGTTGGCGTGCGCGGGAGATCGTCCTGCAATCGCTCGGGATCGCCGAGCCATCCGGAGATTGCCGGTTCCCCCAAGATCAAATGGCGGCGGCGATCGGCCCGAGACGGGTCAAGGATCAGCTTCGGCCGATCGGCCACGGCGGCCTCGACCGCGTCGGCATAGAGCCGGTGGTCGGTTAGCTTCGGTGCCGACGTGCGGGCCGATTGCAGGGCCAAAAACGACGCGGCCGACGACGAGGCAACCGCCACCGACGATCGACGATCCGCCTCGGCCTGGGCCAGCGTCTCGGCGGCCAGTCCCCGAGCATCGGCCAATCGCTCGGCACGCTGGGCGAGCGCGGCGTTCACCTGGGCCTCGGCATCGCGATTGGCACGCGAGACATCCCGATATGCATCCACCACCGCCAATGGCGGATGAGCATCCCGGAACGTCACCCCCACGACCTCCAGCCCGAGCCCCGCCTCGGCGACCCGTCGGCGGAGTTCCTCGGTCGAGGCCCGCTCGGCGTCTCCCCGGCGGTCCGTCATCAAGGCATCCAGCGGTCGTCGGCCGATGACCGACCGAACGCTCGCCTCGGCCAGCGACTGCAACGCCTCCTCCGCGCGATCCACTCCAAAGGCTGCGATCCTCCAGTGATCTCGGGACGCGCCGAGCCGGTACTCGACCGTGGCCGTCAGCTCGATCAGCCGACCATCTCCGGTCAGAACCAGCGCTTCCTCCGTCGCCCTCGCGTCGGCACGATCGTGCCCACTCTCCCAGCGGAAGCCGTCCGTGGTGCGCTCAACCTCGATCGTCCGGAATCCGATCGACACCCCTCGCACGCGATCCGGCTCCAGACGCACGATTCGCTCGATCGGCCTCGGCCATCGCAGGTGCAAGCCCGGATCGATCGTGCCCTCGAACCGACCGAACCGGCTCACCAGTCCGACCTCCTCGGGGCCGATCGTCGTCAGCCCCGACCCTGCATACGCCACCGCGCCGAGTATCGCCAGTCCGATCAGCGCGCCTCGCCAGTGGCTCATCGCCCGATCGACCACCCGGCCCAGGTCGAGCCGATCGTCCCAGGCGTCGATCGCCCGGCCGAAGGCTCGGATCTGCCGGAACGGAGGCATCTCGTGCCAGTCGCCGAAGCCGAGCAACCGCATCGCGTTCAGCAGGACCAAGAGCGACCCGATCTGGTGCAGGATCGCCGCTGCCACCGGCCCAAGCACGCCGAGGAAGGCCAGAAACACCGCCCCCGCGTTCAGGCCAAACGCAAACAGGATGATGTTCTGCCGGATGATCCGCACCGTCGCCCGAGACAGCTTCACGAAGTCGGGCAGGACGTTCAGCGGATCATTCATTAACACCACGTCGCCCGCCTCGGCCGCCAGGTCGGCGCCCGGCCCGGCAATGGCGATCCCGACATCGGCCGCCGCCAGCGCGGGAGCGTCGTTGATCCCGTCGCCGATCATCGCCACCCGTCGCCCTTCTCCCTGGCGCTCCCGAATCCAGGCCGCCTTGTCCGCCGGGAGCAGCTCCGATTCGACCGTCTTCAGATGCACCTTCTTCGCCACCACCTCCGCCGCTGGTTTGCGGTCGCCGGTCAACAGCGCGATGAGGGTGAATTTCAAGTGTTTTAAATCGTGAATGACATCGTGGGCCTCGGGCCTCACCGTGTCTCGGGCTCCCAGGAGGCCGACAATCCGCCCTGCTTCCGCCACGAGCAACGGGGTCTGGCCGATCCCGTCGAGCCGGGCGATCCCCTCCTCGACGGTGGCATCCAGTGCCAGCCCTCGCTCGATCATCAGACGGCGATTGCCGACGATCACCGACCGCTCCGCCCCCCCCGGATCGACCACGCGGGCCTCGACTCCCGCGCCTGGCATGGCCACAATGTCGCTCGCCTCGGGCACCGAAAGCCCGCGCCGATCGGCTTCCCGGACGACCGAATCGGCCAGCGGATGCCTTCCCCCTCGCTCGGCCGAGGCCGCCAGCCTGAGCAAGTCGTCGGCCGTTCGATCATCAAACGACTCGACCGTCACCAGTTCCGGCGTGCCGAGCGTGAGTGTCCCCGTCTTGTCGAAGGCAATCGCGTCGCACCGCGCCATTCGTTCCAGGGCCGCCCCCCCCTTGATGACGACCCCATGCCTCGCCAGCCAGGCCATGCTTGCCATCACGGCGGCCGGGGTCGCCAAAATCAGGGCACACGGGCAGGCCACCACCAGCACGGCCACCGCTCGCCGTCCCGTATCCGGCCAGCCCAGCAGCAACCCCGCCACCACGGTAATCGTTGCCGCCGCGAAGACCGCCGGCAGGAAATACGACGCCAGGCGATCCGCCGTCCGGTGGATCGGCGCCTTCCGCCTTTGGGCGTCGGCCACCAGCTTCAACACCTGCCCGAACGTCGATTCGTGCCCGACCCGATCAGCCCGCACCTCGATCTGACCGAACTGGTTGATCGTCCCCGTATACACGTCCTCGCCGGGGCCGCGATCGACCGGGATCGACTCGCCGGTCAACGCCGACTGATCGACCGTGCTTCGACCCGAAACGATCTCCCCATCGACCGGAATTCGCTCACCGGCCGCGACCACGACCACCTCTCCCGCCTTGACCTCGTGCGGCGGAACCTCAACAAGCTGGCCGTCTCGGCGCACCCGAGCCACCCTCGGGGCCTGGTCGAACAGGCGTCGAATCGACTTCATCGCCCGGTTCGCCGTGATCGCCTCCAGCACCTCGCCCACCATGGCGATGAACACGACCTCCGCCGCCACGAACGGCTCGCGCAACGCCAGTGCCGCCAGGGCCGCGACCGCCAGGGCCACATCCGCCCCGACCCTCCCTTTGACCAGCGCTTCCAGCGCCTGATACACGATCCGGGCCGAGCCGACCAGGGCCGCCACCCAGATCAGGCTCACCCCCCAGGGGGCCCGCCAGCTCGTCGGCGCGAAAGACCAGAGCACCAGATCGAGCCCGATCAGCGCCCCAAGCAACGCCGTGAACAGATAGAGCCTCAGGTGCTCGTCGCGGTGATGCTGTTCGTGGTCATCATGCGCGCCGGCTGCCTCAAAGGCATGGGCCCGCAGGTGTTGCATGTCGTCCGGGTGATATTCGCGGTGCACGAGGCCCATCCCCTCTCGCAAGGCTCGATCGACCGGCCCGGGGGCCGCCTTCGTGCTCCAACGTGCCGCGATCCGGCTCCCGGGTCAAGCGACCGGCGCCCGATCGCTGGCCGATTGCGCCTCTTGCGGTTCCCCTTTCCTCGGAGTCGGCGTCACGTCTTCGGAGTCTCCTCATCCCTTTTCTCTCCTCTCTCTTCTCGCTCTTTCACCTCTTTTCTCCCGCTTCTCTGCGCCTCCGCGTCTCTGCGTCATGTCCGATTCCCCTCTGTGCCTCGTTCCGCGTCGCCGAGCCACAGGGAATCAAGACGACCGGCGGCGTCCAGCTGTGCCATTGAGGACCCGCTCGGCGCGCCCCCGCGCTCGCCGTTAGGATGATCCCCTTTCCCCTCCCCGACCTTCCTCGACGAACTGGCATGACCACCCCCGCCGCCCCCCTCCGCGCTGTTGCCTTCGACATGGACGGCCTGATCTTCGATACTGAGGCCCTCTTTTTCCGTGTTGCAGCCGAGATGCTTGCCGACCGCGGCAAGACCTTCACGCACGAGATGATGGCTGCCATGATCGGCCGCCCCGAGTCGGAGGCGGGTCCCGCCCTGATCGCCATGGCCGGGTTGACCGAATCTCCCGAAGCCCTTCTGGCCGAGGCCCGACAGCGGTTCGACGCCCTCGTCGATACGGCAGTTCACCCCATGCCCGGGTTGTTCACCTTGCTTGGTCGGTTGCAAGAGCTTGGCATTCCCCGCGCCGTGGCGACCTCGACCCGACGGGCCTACGCGCTCCGGTTGCTCGGCAATCACCGCCTCATCGAACACTTCGCCTTCGTCCTTGGCGGTGATGAAGTTTCCCGAGGCAAACCCAACCCGGAAATCTACCAGACCGCCGCCGCCCGCCTCGGGGTCGCTCCCTCGTCGATGCTTGTCCTCGAAGACAGTCCTGCCGGCGTTTCCGCCGCCCGAGCCGCCGGCGCCTTCGTCGTCGCCATCCCCCACGACCACAGCCCCGCCTCAGGACTGGCCCACGCTCATGAGCATGCCGATCGCCTCGACGACCCCCGCATCCTGGCCCTCTTTGCGTCCTGATCGAACCGCTCGCGCTGCCTCTCAATCGCACGGTCGCGTGCCGATTGTGCGCGTCCGACCGATTTTGTGACTGAACCTCCCCCATTCCCCGATTCTTTCAGAGAGGGGTGCCCGCCCGAGTTCGCGGGCCGGCCCCGAGCCTTCGAGGCGTCTGTCCTCCCTTTTGGAAGCTTTGATCCCCCCACGCCGCAGATCATCCTGGAGGTCAGACCCCCGCGTTCTGAACCGGACGGCCCGAATCGTGGGGCAATCCAACAATTACCGTGATGCTTGGCTGGATGTTGTTCTCCCTCGAAACGCTCACCGAAATCCCGATTCCTCGAACATCCGAAAAAACGGAACGAAGCTGCTCTGTGGAATACTCCCCGAAACTGGAAATTGCGTGCGTGGAGGTTCCTGGCTTGTCCCCTGTCTTTTCCGAAGTAAACGGCCTCTCGGCAATGCATGCACGCAGAGCAATCCTAGGGGTATTCCACAGAGCAGAACGAAGCCAAACGGAAATGGAAAACCCTTGCTGCAAAACGACTTGGATCGAATTCCGTCGGCGCTCCTCGGCGCACCCTATGGCGCACCCTCGGCGCATCATGCGCCTGATTCCGAGTGCCGATGCGGGTCGAGGCGCCCTCGATCCCCGCAACCGGGTGTGCCGAAACGAAGCCAACGCGATTGGCACTGGTGCCAATGGCAAAACCGGTTACGTCAATTCCCAACCGCGCTCCCGGGCGTGCCGGACAGCGGCTCAGGGGCAGACCGGATCGCGCAGGGGGCTGGGGACTTGCGGGTCGGGCAGAGGATCGTCATAATCACGTGATGCGCGGCCCAGGCGGGCGGCGTTTTTTTCGTTTGATCACAGGTCTGATGCGTCTCGATCTTCACCAGACGGTCGAGCACGAGCGGATCTGGTTTCTTTCGGACCTTGCGAGCTCCCGATCCGGATCGTTCCGGCCCGTCCCGCTTGGCGCGGAATGGGCGGGCCCGGCGACGGAGGGACGGACACCCTTACCCATGGCCGAAGCGGTTACCATCCAGGTCGAGCCGCGCGACCCGGCAAAAAACAAGGGCACCGGCAGCCGAGTCGCTCGGAAGCTGCGAGCCCAGGGTCGCGTACCGGCGATCATTTACGGACACAAAAAAGACCCGGTCCCCATCTCCCTCTCCAAAGACGATGTGGCCCTGATGCTCAAGCGGTCGATCCACCTGGCCCAGCTCGCCTGGGACGGGACGACCGAGCTGGCCGTTGTCCGGGATGTTCAGTGGGACTACCTGGGCAAAGACATCATTCACCTGGATTTTCTCCGGGTCGGCGCCGGCGAGACGGTCGAATCGGAAGTGGCGATCGAGCTGCACGGCGAGCCCGCCGGTCTGGCTCTGGGCGGCCGGCTGGAGCAGATCGTCCGCAGCCTGAAGATCAAGGCGAAGCCCAACGCCATTCCGAAGGCGATCACCCTGGAAGTCGGCGATCTTGGCCTCGGCCAGGCGATCCTCGTTCGCGACCTCAAGCCCTTGCTTCCCGAAGGCGTAACGACCGACGCGGATGAGAGCGTCATGCTGGTCCACGTCGTCGAGAAGAAGGCCGGATCGGGTGGCGGTGCTGCTGCTCAGGAAGGTGAGGGCGAGGCAGAGGCTGGCGGTGAGGCTCCGGCGACGGAGTGACCTTGCCCCCGAGGTGTCGCGGCTCGAATGAGACTCCTCGTTCGGGCCGCTCCCAGGGCAGCAGATCATGAGCGATCGGAAAGTCGTTGTCGGCCTGGGCAATCCCGGCCCCAAGTACGAAGGAACCCGTCATAACGTCGGCTTCGACGTGCTCGACCGGCTGGCCCAGGGAAGCCCCGGGGCCCCTGTTTCCCGGAAGTTCGACGGGTTTCTTGCCGAGGTCGAAATCGATTTCCGAAGGGTCTTGCTCCTGAAGCCCCAGACCTTCATGAACCTCAGCGGCCGGAGTGTCCGGCAGGCTGTCCAGTTTTACAAGCTCGATCCGGCGACCGACCTGCTGGTCATCTGCGACGACATCAGCCTTCCGCTGGGCAAGCTCCGCATCCGTCCGAAAGGCTCCGACGGGGGCCAGAAAGGGTTGCGGGACATTATCGCCCAGCTTGGCACCCAGGAGTTCCCCCGCCTCCGGATCGGTGTCGGTGATCCCGGCCCGATCGATGCCGCCGACTACGTCCTCGGCCGATGGCGAAACACCGAACGCCCCGTGATCGAGGAATCGCTGATCGAAGCCACCCAGGCCGTCGCCGTCTGGGTCACCCAGGGACTCGAAGCCGCCATGAACCGGTTCAACGCGGTCGGTGGCTGACCTGCCAGGGTGATCCGTTCTTCCGATTCTGAATCCATTTTTTTCGCAACACGCTGAAGGGTTTCGAGTACCGTCGCTTCGAAGGGAGGAGCGACGGGCCTTGGCGACTCTGGCAGTCCCTCCTATCAGGCCGTCGCTCGGGCCAGGCCCGTGATCGACCCTGATTGCGGGAACCCCCGACCGAGAATCGCCAGCCGCCAACGCTCCACGAAACCCCCATGTCCTTGAGGAGTCCGCCGTGCCGGTCAATACGTACGAGGGTATGTTCCTACTCGACAGCACCAAGGTCGCCTCCTCCTGGGAGGAGTCGGAACAGCACGTTCACGACCTGCTGAAGAAGCACGAGGCCGAGATTGTCGCCAGCCGCCAGTGGGACGACCGTCGCCTCGCCTACCAGATCGGCCCCCACAAGAAGGGCAGCTATCTGCTGACCTTCTTCCGGGTCGATGGCGAGAAGCTCAAGGAACTCGTCTCCGACCTTCACCTCGATGAGCTGGTGGTCCGGGAACTGATCCTCAAGGTCCATCCGAAGCTGGTCGATCACCTGGTGACCCAGGCCATGTCCTTCACCCCGACCGACGAAAGCGGCCCGCCCGAGGACGACGATCGCCGCGATCGCCGCGACCGAGGTGATCGGGGTGACCGCGGTGAACGCCGGGGCCGCGACCGCGACCGCGACTGATCGGCTCCGGTCCCGTTCGGGGTGGCCCATCCCGATTCGACTTCTTGGCTTGTGTCCGGCGGGTCCATGTGGTACGGTTCTTCCAAGGTGACAACCGTTTAGTGGTGTGAGTCCGAGTCCCGTCCGCAATCCGCCGTGACCCACCGGTCCGGAGCCGGGGAGGTTCGTCTCGATGGCCGACTTTAACAAGGTGTTCCTGATCGGACGCCTGACCCATGACCCCGAGCTGCGATACACCCCCAGTGGGGCTCCGGTCAGTGACCTTCGACTGGCCACCAGCCGCGTTTACAATACCAAAGACGGGGATCGCCGCGAGGAAACCCTGTACATCGACATCACCGTCTGGAACCGTCAGGCCGAGAACTGCTGCCAGTATCTCAAGAAGGGCAGCCAGATCCACGTCGACGGCTTCCTGAAAATGGATTCCTGGGAAGATCGGAACAGCGGCGAGCGACGGACGAAGATCAAGGTCGAGGCCGATCGCGTTCAGTTCCTCGATAGCCGCCGCAGTGACGACTCCGGGGCCTCCTCCTCCCGGCACGATGTCGAGTACGACGAACCTCCGGCCCGAGAACCCCGACGGGCCGCTCCCGAAAGCAGTGAGCCCCGAGGGGCCTCCAACGGCTCCGGCCCCCGACCGTACGCTCCTCCTCCTCGCCGACCGGCCCCCAGCCACGACGAACAAGGCGACGAGGATATCCCGTTCTGACCCGACCCGTACCACGCAACCGCAAGGCGATTGCACGGCCCGACCCGCCGACGGCGCAGGGCTCGCGCCGCCCGACGAGACGAGGACGCGACATCATGGCCAAGACCCCCAGCAAGACCAAGCAGGCCAAGGCCGCCGCCAAGGCGGCCCGAGCCAAGTCCCATACCCAGTCGCAGAGCCAGGCGGCCCAGGCCATCCTTGGCACCACGCGACGACCGGGTTGGGAACGCCGACACAACCACCCGACCCGACCGAAGAACGGCTACATGCACGTCCTCTTGACCAACAAGGTCGCCAAGCTCGGTGAGCCGGGCGATCTGGTCAAGGTTCGACCGGGATACGCGCGCAACTTCCTGTTGCCGCAAGGCCTTGCGACCTTTGCCACGCCGCACAATCTTCGGATCGTCGAGAAGCATCGCTCGCGACTCAAGGCCCTGGAAGAAGCCAAGCGTTCCGACCTCCAGAATCTCGCCGCTCAGCTCTCCCAGCGCTCGATCACCATCGAGGCCAACGCCAACGAGGAAGGTCACCTCTACGGCTCGGTCAATGCCCAGCAGATTGCCGCCGCCCTGGCGACCGATGGCGTGCAGATCGACGCCGAGAGCGTTCGGATCGAAGGGCCGCTCAAGGAGCTTGGCTTCTACAGCATCCCGATCCACCTGGGCATGGAGATCACCGGCGAGGTCAAGCTCTGGGTGGTCCCCACGCACGTCGAGGGAGACGAAGGGGGGGCCTGACCCACTCCTTTGGTTCTTGGGGCGTGATGCACTGGGCATGATCGTGACGGAAAGTGGGCGTCGGTTGACTCGTTCCGGGTCTGGGACGCCCCTTTTCCTTCGTGTTGGTGCCGTGATCCGGCCGATCTCTTTTCATGGTTGTCGGCCGGCCGAACCGCAGCCTCCCTTAGGTTTCGATAGAGCCATGGATTCGGCCCTGCGGCGATCGCCCGCTCTTGGCTTGATCCGCGAGGGGTCGGCCCGGCCATTCGCCGCCCGCGATCGGTCGGAGCTGCTTGCTGATGTCCCCCTACGCCAATGGTCACGGCAACGGTCATCACCCCAGAAATGCCGCCCCGTCGTCGGCACCGCCCGACGACCGTCTGCCCCCTCAGAACCTCGAAGCCGAGCGCGGCGTGCTCGGCTCGATCTTGCTCGACAATGAAGTCCTCCACGATGTCGTGCCGTTGCTCCGGCCCGACGACTTCTACCGCGATGCCCACCAGACGCTCTATACCGTCATCCGAGAGCTGTACGACCTCGGCCGACCCGTCGACACCCTGCTCCTGGCCGAGGAACTCCAGCGCCGCGAGCAATACGATCGCCTCGGCGGCGACGAGCTGATCGGCTCGATCATCAACAGCGTGCCCCACGCCGCGAATGCCTTGCATTACGCGGTCATCGTCCGTGAGAAGTCGGTCCTTCGTCAGCTCATCGGCGGTGCCCACGAGATCCTCAAAGATAGTTACGACAGCATCAAGTCGGCCGACGAGGTCCTCCAGAACGCCGAGCGTCAGGTCTTCCGGATTGCCGAGGAGCAGGCCACCGG
Organism: Tautonia marina; assembly: GCF_009177065.1. Classification (NCBI taxonomy): domain Bacteria; kingdom Pseudomonadati; phylum Planctomycetota; class Planctomycetia; order Isosphaerales; family Isosphaeraceae; genus Tautonia; species Tautonia marina. Next base: position 452,506 of record NZ_WEZF01000002.1, on the reverse strand, counting down.
CGAGACGGTCGACCTGCAGGACATCGTCACCGAGGCGATGGACCGGATCGCCCTCCGATCCGAGTCTCGCCACCCGATCACCGGGACCGCCAGCGGCCTGCTCGACCTCGACGACATTACCACCGGGTTCCAGGGGTCGCAGCTCATCATTCTGGCCGCCCGCCCGAGTATGGGGAAAACGGCCATTGCCTTGAATATCTGTGAGAACGTTGCCCTGACCCAGAACAAGGCCGTTCTCTTCGTCTCGCTCGAAATGGGCAAGCTGGAGATCGCCGACCGAATGCTCGGCGCCCGGGCCAAGGTCGACGGCCACAAGCTCCGGACTGGCCAGGGGCTCAACCAGCGCGACATGACCATGCTCGGCCGCGCGTACGATGAACTGCGGGCCGGCGCCCCTGTCCTGATCGACGACACGCCGACCCGCAACATGCTCCAGATCACGGCCAATGCCCGCCGGATCAAGCTTCGCCAGGCCAAGACCAGCCAGGACCTCGGCCTGATCATGGTCGACTACATCCAGCTGATCGAGCCCGACTCGGGCGAAGGGCGCGACAGCCGACAGGAGCAGATTGCCAAGATCAGCCGCCGCCTCAAGACCCTTGCCCGAGAGTTGAACGTGCCCGTCGTCGCCCTCTCTCAGCTCAACCGAGGCGTCGAGAACCGCGAGGACCGCCGCCCCCGCATGGCCGACCTCCGCGAGTCGGGGGCCATCGAGCAGGACGCCGACCTTGTGCTCCTCTTGCACCGGCCCGAGTATTACGACCCCAACGATCAGCCTGGCATCGCCGAGCTGATCGTCGCCAAGAACCGAAACGGCCGCACGGACACCGTGAAGCTCACCTTCCTCAAGAACTTCATGCGGTTCGAAAACCTCGCCGCGGTCGCCGACGGCCCGATCGACGCCGGGACCTTCTGACCCTCGCCTCCGTGTTCGATCCGGCGATGCCCCGGCCTTCGGAACCGGGGTGTCGCCGATCGCGTCACGGTCGGCACATGGCGATCGCCTCATCTTTGCTGATGGGGTCCGTCTGATTCGCTCGGGCGTGCATCTCCCGCACGAACTGGTTGTTCGAGTCGCCCGTGTCTCCGGACCAATCGACCAGGCGGCCGTTCGTGGCGAAGACGCAGACCGGAGGGCCGGAGACGATCGGCCCTCGGGGCCTCCCGACCCAGACGACATAGGACGTCCCGTCGTGCTCGACCGCCGCGAAGCGATAGGTCTCGGGCAATACGGCGATCAGGTCGTCGATCGTCTCCATTCCTTCGGGGGGCATAAACCGCTTCCAGGGTGGGCCGATGATGAGCAGGCCGAGAATCCCGAGCATCACAACAGTGATGCCCCATTCGACCTGCCGCTGACGCTTCGTCGGCTTCGGCCGTACGTCCTTCCTCATCGGTTTTCGTCCACGAGATCCTCCCCGATCCGATCAAAGAACTCGAACGTGTCTGGCAGCGCAACCTGGACGATGACCATGTGCTCAATACCGGGGTATTCCCGATACTCGACTTGTTCCGAACCGATCCGGGTCAGTTCATCACGGAGTTTCTGGGACGAATCGAGCATAAAATCGAGCGCCCCAATACCGATGAAGATAGGGACCTGCGTTAATCCTGGCACCTCGTCGATGCGTCCTCCTCCTCCGAGCGCACTCACTGCCGCGTAGCGATCCGGGTGTCGGACGACCGCTTCAATCGCCTGAGCCGCTCCGCTGGAATGTCCCACGAGGAAGACCCGGGACCGATCGACCGGGTAGACGGACGCCATCGCATCGACCACCTCCGCGATCGGCCCCGAACCGATCGGACCCCGTCGGGGACTGATGAGCAGCCAGCCGCGCTTCCGGCAATGCTCCACGATGGCGCCTCGGCCGTAGCCGTCAAAGAAGAGATTCTCACTCCCGCCCATGCCATGCAGGGCCACGACCAGAGGAGCGGGATTTTCCTCCGTAATCGTCTCGGGAACGAACACGCGGGCCGGAATCAGGCGTCCTTCCGGTGCCACCAGGGTCATGCGGAAGGATCCCGGACGAGCAGGGCCGTGGTGAGGGGCGCCGGTGTCCCACGAGGCGAGCAAGGCTTCCAGGTCGATCATCAATGCCGATGCGTTGATGTCCGTCTCCGAAGCCCCGCCGTTCGCAAGATTGGTGAGGATCTGGAAAGACTGACGAGCCGTCGCGGAGTCGGTCGTGAGCCCTGAATCGGTTTCGATCCAGGTATCGAGGGTGGCCTCGGCTAATTTCAGGCGATCCGCCAGGCGATCCACGACCGAGATCACGGATCGACTCTGAGACACATTTCGACCCGAGACGATCACGTTGAGGGTCAACCGGTGATCCCCCTCGGGGAGATCGGCGGTCGGGATCTCGATCGCCTGCGTTCCCTCATCCAACTTCAATTCGAGCAGCGAGCGGGAGTCCTCCGTTCCGTTGACAGCAATCGAAATGCGGGCGATCGCCTGATCCGGGACTTCGACCTCGACCGGATAGACGGGGCTGATCGTGGCGTCGAGCGTTGTTCCACCTCGCTCGATCAGCCGGGATGCGGGGTGGATTGCCAGGGAATCGGCCCACTGGACCGCGTCTGGAAGGTTCACTTCCCCATTGAGCAGCCGAAAGGCCCGCGTCATCGCTCGGGCCGCCTCGTCGAACTGAAAGCGGAAGAAGTCCTTGACCGAATCGTCGAGCGCCTGCGCGGCTCGTTGCCGGGCGTCGGGTTCGGCCGGCTGTTCCCAACGTTCTTCGAACGCTCGCAGGCGGCGCCCCAGTTCGTAGCGGTCGGCCTGGGCCGCCGCAGAACTCGGATGGACGACGAGACTGACGAAGGCCGCAAACGCAAGCACGACACGCTGGCCGAATCGTCGAGAAACGTGCGCTCGAACACCGAACATGATCCCAGGGCTCCCGGTGGCAATCGTGATTCCACGGTTAGCCGCCGCCGTAGGCACTGTGCTTGCGGCGACGGCTGGAGGTGAACTCTTCCACGGTTCCTCGCGTGATCACTTCGTAAAGAACCGCTTCCTTGTCTCCCCGCTTGCGGAGAATGCGTCCGAGGCGTTGCACATGCTCACGCACGGAACCCGTGCCCGAGAGGATGATCGCCACGTTCGCTTCGGGAACGTTCACCCCTTCGTTCAGAACGCGGCTGGTGGCGACGATCGGGAATCGCCCGTCGTTGAATCGCAGCAGCACTTCCCTGCGTTCCTTGGTCTTGGTCTGGTGGGTGATGACCGGAACCAGAAATCGGCGGGCAATTTGATAGACCGTCGCGTTGTCGTGCGTAAAGATGATGATGCGGTCGCCGTGGTGGTGGTCGAGCAACCGGCCCAGCAGTTGGAGCTTCGCCGGTGCGGCCAGGGCCAGCTCGCGCTGTTCGCGATAGGCTTGATAGGCGATCCGACCTTCGGGCGATCGGAAGGCGAGGCGGAGAAACTGGCCCCAGGCATCGGGCCGGCGGAAGTCGATGCCGTGATCGCGGGTGAAGGTGCGGTAGACCTCGCGGCACGACTCGTAGCGGTACTGTTCTTCCTCGCTCAGGTTGACATATTGCGTTTCGACGCGGTAATCGGCGAGGAACTGGCCGCGAAGCTGGGTGATCTCTTTCCGGTAAATGATCGGGCCGATCAGGCGGTCGAGCTGTTCGTGGGCGTTGTCGGCCCGCTCGGGAGTCGCGGTCAGGCCAAGGCGGAAGGGGGCAATGGCGCAGGTGGAGGCCAGGCCATAGGTGGGGCCGGGCAGGTGGTGGCACTCGTCGAACACAAGAAGACCGAACTTGTTGCCGATTCGGTCCATATTCATGTAGGCCGAATCATAGGTGGTGACGGTCAAGGGCTTGATTTCGTAATAGCCGCCGCCGAGCAGGCCGACCTCAACATCAAAGCAGAGGGTCAGTTCGTCGAACCACTGGTTCATCAGGTCGATCGTCGGCGTGACGACCAGCGTCGGCCGCTGGGCCGCATGGATGGCCAGGTTTGCCATGTGTGTCTTGCCGGTGCCGGTGGGCAAGACGACCACCCCTCGCATCCCGGAGGCGGACCACGCCTCCAGGGCCTCGGTCTGATGCGGAAAGGCTGGCTTGTCGACGCGAATGGTCCAGCGGGTCTTCCCCTGGTAGTCGCGGGCTTGATCCTCGTAGGAGATGCCGTGATCGCGCAGGTGTTGCACGATCTCGCGGTACCAGATGGCCGGGGCGCGGTAGATGCCACGCCGCCTGGGATCGAACTGCAAGCCGGGAAGGCCTCGCGAGTCGTGCTCGGGCAAGCCTTCGACGACGAGCGTGCCTTCCTCGAACGACAGCGACAGCCTGGCCGGATCGCCTTCGGTCGTCGATGAGCCACTCATCACCGCTCGTCTCCTCGGGTTGCCGAACGGGCCAGGACCGTCCCGATTGAGGGTCGGGCGGGAGCGAAGGACCGGGCATTCTCGGGCCTTCGATCTCGGTTTCCCACTGAGGGGAGGGATGTGGGGCCGTCTCGCTGAACATCCATATCCAAGTGTAACCCGACGAGCCCTCGTTTGAGAACAGAGGGCCGCCGGGTTCGTCCGACGACCGGGGATGGCGCGTGATGTTGCGATCAGCCGTGCCCGTAGCCGCGATCGAACGCGTCGATGCTCCGCATGTGGTCGGAGTAGACCGCGCGAAAGGTGTCCTGATCGACGGACCAGCGGGGGTTGTCTTCGGTGTGACGGTGGCAGTGTTCCTCGATCAGGCGGTGGAGGAACTTGAACAGTTGCCGGGGGGTCCGAAGGTGTCCCAGGGCGTCTTTCAGGGCGTCGTCGCCGACCGATTCGTCGATGAATTGCCGGAGCCGGGGGCTGCCGTTGGTCGGTTGACCGTCGGTGGCGCAGGCGCGGAGGCGGTCGGTCGCCAGGTCGTAGAGGGAGGGGCCGGTCCAGCGCAAGGGCTTAATCATGTTCAGCTTGTCGGGCCGGGCGCGGTCGTAGAACTCCTTGTCCATCTTGTCGAGGTAGTAGGCCAGCTCGATCGGGAGCAGGAGCTTCAGGCCGATCCCCGGATGGCGGAGGAACTTGTGATCGAGCAAGGGCCAGACCAACGCCCGCATCTTGCGCGGGTCGCCCTCGATCGCCTGGGGTTCGTCCACGCGGTCGACCAGGACGATGATCCCGCCGTAGCCGAGGTCCTTCAATACGCTCTGGAACTTCCGGAGCAGCTCGAACCGTTCTTCTCCGACTCCGCCTTTGGAGGCGGTGGGCATCGGCTGGCCGGCCAGCTCGGTCGGGCGGAACCAGAGCAGCTCCCAGCGCAGGGCCGAGGGGTCGCGGCTCAGGACGCGCAGGGCTTTGCGAATGTCCCTCGCTCGGAATTCGGCCTGTAGCAAGCGCCATCCCCAGTAGAGCCAGCCGAGGGCGACCAGGCCGACGAGCCAGGGGGTGATCGACCAGCTTCGCAGGGCGTCGAAGGCCACGAGCATCAGGGCGACGATCACCGTGACGCCGATGCCGATTTGCAGGTCGCGGCGGCTCCAGAGGGGGCGGAAGCCGGATCGGCGGCGGAGGCGGTCCCAGCGGCGGTCGATCGGCTCGCCGGTCGAGGAGTCGTAGAGCGCCGCCAGCAAGAGAAGGTCGCGGCGGCGATCGAGCGAGAGCCGCGTCAGGTCCATGCGCTCTTCGGTCAGGCGATCGACGAGTTGCGTGACCCCGAGCGAGAGGATCGCGTCCATGTGGTCATGGAGTTTCCACCGGCTCAGGGCCGAGGCGGTGTCCTTCGCTCGGATGGCGGTGCGGAAGTGGTCGAGGAAGGGGTTGAACTCGTCGTAAGAGATGACGAGGACCCGGGAATCGGGGTGTTCTTTATTGTAGGTTTCCAACTCGGCGATCGCCTGGAGGCGCATGGCGGTCTTGCCGCTGCCTTTCTCGCCAAAGACGAGGGCGGTTGACGGCTCGGCCGGGCTGCCGAAGAACTTGTCCCAGGCGGGGTGATGGATGGTCCAGAGGCAGCCGCTCTTGAAGACCGTGTCGGTCTGGGCGTCCTCCTCGCTGAACGGGTTGCCGCTGATCCCGTAGTGTTTGAGGAACTGGTCCGTCTTCATGCGATCGCCACGTCCTCTCCCTGAGTCGGTTGCCGACCGGAATGCTCCCGACGCCCGGCCCGGCCCCTATGGTGATACCCGAACCCCGGTCTACGACGCAATCGCAGGAGCGCACAACCACCGAGGGATCGGACTCGTTCGCACGCGGTCGACGATTTCCGCAACGCTGCTCCAACGGCGGTCGCCCACCGGTCGGTCCATGCGGTATGATGAGCGAGGACACGCGGAAGGCCGATCGGCAACGGGGTGGTTCTGTTAGCCGTCGGCCTGGATCGTGAATACAGAGCGCGGCGTGCGGGCGTATCTTTCCTGGTTTTTGGCCTTCCTCGTTCTGTTGGCAAGTGGGATTGCCTTCGGACGGCTGTTCTTCCGGTTCGACCAACCTCACACCGCCGACCTGCCCGAGATCCGGGTTGCGGCGGCCAGCGACCTGTACGCGGCAATGCCCGAGCTTGTCGAGGCGTTTGAAGCGGAGCAGGGGGGGCAGGTTCGAGTCGTTCCCGTGCTTGGCTCGTCGGGGCAACTGGCCCGGCAGATTGAACAGGGAGCGCCGTACCATGTCTTCCTCTCGGCCAATCGAGACTACGTGCGGAGGCTGTCCGATTCGGGAGCGATCATGCCCGACTCGGTTCGGCCGTATGCCCGAGGGCCCTTGGTGCTGGCCTTTGCCCAATCGATCGAGATTGCCGCATCGGGACTCGATGCCCTGACCGATCCGGCAATCCGGAGCATCGCGCTGGCCAATCCCGATCATGCGCCGTACGGCATGGCCGGTCGCCAGGCCTTGCAGCATGCCGGCCTCTGGGACGAGCTTCAACCGAAGATCGTGTTCGGTCAGTCGATTCAGAACGCCGCCCAGTTTGTTCGATCGGGACAGGCCGAGGCCGGCTTGATCGCGCGATCGCTGGTTCCCGATCCTTCGCTCCGTTGGGAGCCGGTGCCTGCCGACCTGCACGATCCGATTGACCAGTATCTCGGGATCGTCGCCGATCGTGAGCGGCTCGACTCAGCCCAGGCGTTCTGCGAGTTTCTGGTCAGTGAGCAAGGCCAGGCAATTCTCCGCCGCTTTGGCTTCGAGCCGGCCGGAGGCACGCTCTTGCCCGAAGTCGAGAGCGACTGAACGGCGGTCCGCTTCTGGAAGACACATGGCCGATCGCGCCGAGCACGGTCATGATCGGAGACGAGCGTCAATCGGGCAACCCGGCAGGGTTTGGAGGTCGAGAGGGCGAGCATCGCGGGGAGCGAGGCGTTGGCCGAGGACTTGATCGAGCGGTTTGGCTACATCGGGATCATCTTGCTCCTGGTCCTGGGTGGATTGGGGCTTCCCGTCCCCGAGGAGGTGCCGATCATCGTGGCGGCGATCCTCTCGAAGAAGGGGGCAATGTGGGCTCCGATGGCCTTCGGCTCCTGCGTACTTGGGGTCTTGATCGGTGATTTCATCGTTTATGGGCTCGGCTACGTCTACGGAGAGCGGGTTCTGGGATTCCGACTGACCCGGAAGTTCCTGACGAGAGCCCGAGAGGAGCAGATCAAGGGGTATTTCACCCGGCACGGCTTGAAGATTCTGATCCTCGGCCGGTTCGCGGTCGGCTTTCGGACGGCGGCGTATCTGACGGCCGGAATTTTGCGTCATCCCCCGCTGAAGCTGCTCATTACCGACCTGTTCGCGGTGATGCTGAGTACCCCGTTGATGTTCGCGCTCGGCTGGTTGTTCGCGTTTCAGATCGAGGCCGGAATTCGGGAGGCTCAGCACTACCTGGCCGTGATCCTGGCCTCCGCCCTGGCGATCTGGATCATTGTCCGTTACGTCCGGGCTCGCAAGCGGGGCGGCAAGCCGGTTGGTCCCCCGGTGTTTGAAGGAAGCGAGGTTCCGTTGCCTCCGGGGGATCTGTCGCTGCCGTATCCCAACGCGTTGCCGTCGGGAGACTCGGGACCTCGAAGGGAAGCCCGAGTCGAGGGAATCGTGCTGCCTCCGGGGCATGCTCGGCCTGCCGCTCCTGAACCAACCCCGCCCGTTCGACCGGTCGAGCCTTCGCCTCCGGTCTCCGACACGCTCCGCGATTCTGATGAGTCCCGGGAACGATCGCCCGCTCCCTGATGGACCGTCGAGCCGAAGGGAGGGCCTCCTGGCAGTTGCAATCAGGACAGGGACCGATGACGCCCCTGGGGTGGGGGTTGATCGGTTTCCGGCACGAGCAGGGCGATGGCCAGGTCGAGCTGCGATCGTTCGCCGAACAGGACCACGACATCACCGCCGTTGAGCCGAATCTCAGGGTCAGGGTTGACCAGATCGGTTGACCCTCGGCGAATGGCCAGAATGGTGGCACCGCTGAGCGTTCGCAAGCGAACCTCGGCGATCGACCGACCGACCGCCGGCGATTGGACAGGGATCAAGCACGACTCGACCGCCGCTCCCTCGGCCAGGGAAAAGGGCATGTCCAGGCGCACGGGTCGAGCCGATCGCAGGATCTGATACTGATCGCTCCTGACCCGGTCAATCAGGTCGAGAATCAGGTTGCGAGGCACCTGATACTCGACGAGAACCCGGTCGAACAGCTCGATCGAGGTGACGAAGTTTTCAGGAATGACCTCATCGGCCCCGAGCCGGCGCAACTCGTCGATATCTTCGATGTCGTGCACCCGGGCCACGATGTACAGGTTCGGGTTCAGGAAGCGGGCCATGCGGACGGCCCGTCGGGTCGCGTCCGGATCGGAGATGACGACCACGACCATCTTCGCTCGGTCGATCCCGGCATGTTCGAGGACCGAGGCCCGCGTGCAATCTCCGTAGAAGATCGGCTGCCCCTGACCGCGCAACCGGCGGACGGAGTCGGGGTTCATTTCCAGAATCACGTACGGAATATCGACACCCTGCAAGACCCGAGAGAGGTTCCTCCCGGCCACGCCGAAGCCGGCGATGATGACGTGATCGCCGATCGACTCGGCGGGCAGATCCGGCTCCTCGATCCGGCGTCGTGATTGGCGTTTTTCCGCAAGTCGATGCACGACCGGAATCTGTTCCAGGCCGGTCGAGGCGGTTGGCCCAAAGGCAATCAAGATTGGGGTTAATGCCATGGTCAAGACGGCCGACGCCAGAAACGCCTGGTAGTCGTCGGTTTGCAGCAAGCCGGCTTCCATCCCTCGGTTGGCCAGGACAAACGAGAACTCACCGATCTGAGCCAGGGACAGACCCACCAGTGTCCCGGTGCGCAAGGGATAGCCGACCAGCCAGCTTGGCATGGCCACGGCCACGAATTTCAAGGCGACGATGGCCAGGACCGTCACGGTCACCAGGGGCAGATGACTGGCCAGGAAACCCAGATCCAGCAGCATCCCGACCGACACGAAAAAGAGGCTGCTCAAGGTGTCCCGGAAGGGCAAGACCTCCGCCAGGGTCTGGTGGGCATATTCCGACTCCGAGATCGCCAAGCCTGCCAGGAACGCCCCGAGCGCCAGCGACAGACCGGCCCAGGCCGTAAGGGTCGCCATGCCGATGCAGAACAGGAAGATGAAGATCAGGAAGAGTTCCCGGTTCCGGGTCTGCACCACTCGGAGCAGGATGGGTGGAATCACGAATTGCGAGCCGATCAAGATGCCGAAGACCACCCCGATTCCCAGCCCGAGCTGACCCAGAACCCCTTCCCATCCTTCCTCGCCGGCTTCGGGAGACAGCAACGGCACGGCCAGCATGAAGACCATCACCAGCAAGTCCTGCAAGAGCAAGACCGCCACGGCGATCTTCCCGTGGGGAGTTCCCACCTCACCCCGTTCGATCAGGATTTTCAGAACGACGGCCGTACTCGACATCGCCACGAGCATTCCCGTGAACAGGGCCGGCCCCCAGGCGCCCAGATACCATCGCGTCGCCAGCGTCGGCACCGCCACACAGAGCACCACTTGCGGCACGCCGATCGCCAGCATCTCCCGGCCGAGGGTTTTGAGCCTCGACAGCGAGAATTCCAGGCCGATCGTAAACAGCAGGACGACCACACCCACCTCGGCCAGGAGTTGGACCCGCTCTTGATCTCCGACCAACCCGAGCCCCGACGGCCCTACCACCAGACCCGCCACCAGGAGCCCGACGACGGGTGGGATGTGCATGCGCTGGAACGCGAAGACCACCAGGCCGGCCACGGCATAGACAATCAACAGGTCGTAGAGGAACTCGAAGTGTTCCATCGCGTCTCGTGATGGCTTGGGGTTTGGGGAACCGAATCGCGGCGGGCAATGGCAGAACCATACCAATCTCGGCACTCAGTTCGCCACCGGCCACCACAGGCGATCGCAGACCAGAGCGCACCCGATCCGCTCGGTTCACTTTCCCAACCGGTTGCTCTGGCCAGGGGTTCGAAAAGCGATTAAAGTCCCCACGCCTTACGACCGACAACGCGTTGGGAACCGATGTTCCGACTCGCAACGGTTGGAAGGGCGCCCCCTCGTCGTCATCCAAGAGAACAATCGAGTCCGGTCAGGGATCGACCGATCACACCGAGAAGACGCAGCGGCTTGGTTCCCAGATGGCTGGGTGTCCAGGTCCGTGGTTCTCCTCTCGGTCCGGGCCTGGGAGGGCCGACTCGTGGAATTGCGTGCCGCCGCGATTCAAATGCAATCCGTGCCGGGGGATGTCTCCGGCAACCTGGATCGGGCCGACTCCTCGCTCGCGCGATGTCGGGACGAAGGTGTTGAACTGGCTGTTTTGCCCGAGCTGTTCAATACCGGTTACTGTTCTCGGGGCGATTACCCCCGCATCGCCGAGAACGGGGAAGGCAAGACCCTGGCCGCGCTTCGGGACCGAAGCCGACGCTGGGGCCTCTGGATCGCCGCGGGATATGCCGAACATCACGCCGGGCATCTGTATAATTCCCTGGCCTTCTGCGGTCCCGACGGCTCCATCAGCGTCTACCGGAAGCGCCATCTCGTCTTCTGGGAGTGCACCCGCTTTCGCAAAGGGCGCGAGCCGGTGATCGCGCAAACCCCCTGGGGACGTGTCGGCTTCGCCATCTGCGCGGACATGATTTACCGAAAGGTTTGGAGCGACTATCGGGGCCGGATCGACCTGGCCGTCGTCGGCTCTGCCTGGCCCGATTTCGCCAATCGCCGTTCGGGGCGACCGAACTGGCTTTACGGTCGCCTCGGGCCGCTTGCGGGTGAGATCCCCCGGATCGTTTCGCAGGATCTCGACATTCCCTTCATTTTTGCCAATCAGTGCGGCGAGACGGAAACCAGAGTCCCTTTAATGCCCCGCATCCCCGACCGCTTTGCCGGCCGAAGCGCCCTGTGCGACGGCCGTCGCAGCCTCCCGGTCCGGGCCGGAACCGAGGAAGCTCTGGTGATTGCCTCGTTGCGTGTCGCATCCCCTTCTGATCGAGGAGCGTCGCCGTGCCGTTCTACGTCCCCCTCGGTGCTCGCGGGCTGGTCCTCCACTTCGGGGGCCTGATCACGCGCGGATTCGGTTCCCTGGTATACTGGTTGGCCACGCGCCGCCGCCTGGCTCCGGTGCTGATTTCCCGCGATTCGTGACGGGCCCACCTCCCCCCCGTTGGGCTGGCCGATCGCCCGATCCGATCCGACCCGACCGCCTTGAACCCCGCAGCCCCAGAGGGGAGGACATCCTTTCATGTGCGGAATCGCCGGCGCATTCGATCTTCGTGCCCAGCGTTCGTTTCCCGAAGACCGTCTCCGGGCAATGACCGACGCCATCGCCCACCGAGGCCCCGACGACGAGCACGTCCACCTCGAACCCGGCCTGGCTCTGGGGGCTCGACGGCTCTCGATCGTCGACCTCTCCGGAGGCCGCCAACCCCTCTGCAACGAAGACCAAACCGTCTGGGTTGCCTTCAACGGTGAGCTGTTCGAATATCCCGAGCTTTATCGAGAGATCGTCGCCCGAGGCCATCGTCCCGCCACGCGATGCGACACCGAACTCTGGGTCCACCTCTACGAAGACTTCGGCGAGGGGATGTTCGAGAAGGCCAAGGGGCAGTTCGCCGTCTCCCTCTGGGACCGCAAAAGCCGAACCTTGATTCTTGGACGCGACCGCGTCGGCATCGCCCCGCTCTACTATGTGGAACGTGATGGCTGGCTCCTCTGGGGCTCCGAGATCAAGGCGTTGCTCCGATCGGGGCTGGTTGAGGCACGCCCTGATCCGAAGGGGATCGACCACCTGTTCACCTTCTTCTGCGCCGGGACGACCCGTACCTTCTTCGAGGGGGTCAAGTCGATCCCGCCGGGCCACTATCTCAGGGTCCACGACGGCCGGGTCGAGCTGAAGCAATACTGGGACCTCGACTTTCCCGATGCCGGCGACGAACTCCGGATGGACGACACCGAGCCCCTTGTCGACGAGCTGGAAGCCTTGCTCCGGCAGTCGGTCGAGCGTCGGCTCCGGGGTGATGTCCCGGTCGTCAGCTACATCAGCGGGGGGCTTGATTCGACGGTCGTCCTCGGCCTCAGTTCTCGCCATCGGGGGAGCGCCGTGCCGTCGTTCACGATCGGCCTCGACCGCGCTGGTCCCGACGAACGCTCGCAGTCAACCGAGGCAGCCCGAGTGCTCGGCTCGCCGTTGACCACCGTCATCATGGACCGGGCCAAGATTGCCGAGGCGTATCCCGAACTCGTTGTGGCCGCCGAGGGACCGGTCTTCGACACCTCGTGCGCCTGCCTGATGCGCCTGGCCGGGGCCGTCCACAACGAAGGCTATAAAGTCGCCCTGACCGGCGAGGGGGCCGACGAAGCCTTCGCCGGCTATGCCTGGTTCAAGTTCCAGCAGATGCGCGACCAGAACTTCCGCCGCTTCGGACGGGGCCCGATGAACTTCGGCCGCGAGCTGATGTTCCGGGTCCTCGGCGGTCGGAATGCCCGGCGCCCTTCGGCCGTCGAGGCGATGCAGGGCACACGCCCGATTCAGCAAGATATGTTTGAGGCCATCTCTCAATCGACCCAGCTCGTTTACAGCCGGGAGATGTGGGACCGCCTCGGCGATCACCATGCCTTCTCCGACCTCGACCTGACCAATCCGAACATGAAGCGATGGGCACCCCTGAACCAGTCGCTTTATGTCGGCTACAAGGTCATGCTTGCCGGCCTCCTGATGATTCCCAAGGGGGACCGGATCGCGATGCACTCCTCCGTCGAGACGCGCTATCCCTTCCTCGACGAGGATGTGACCGCCTTTGCCACCCGGATCGCCCCCGAGTACAAGCTCCGCGGCAAGACCGAGAAGTGGCTCTTGCGCAAGGTCGCCGAGCGGACGCTCCCCCCTCAGATCGCCGGCCGACCGAAGACAATGTTCCGCGCCTCGTTCGCGCCGACCTTCCTTGGCCCTCACCGACCGGCCTGGGTCGATCAGCTTCTGAGCCCCGAATCCCTCCGCGCAACCGGCTATTTCGACCCCGAGGCCGTGGCCCGAGAGCGTGCCTGGCAGACTCGCATCCCCCGGATCACCCCTCGCCGGCTCATCATGCAGATCGGCCTGACCTCCGTGGTCGCCACGCAGCTTTGGCACCACCTTTACATCAGCGGCGGCCTCTGCGAGCTTCCCACCTGGGAAGCCCCCCAGTATGCCGGCAACCGCCTTCCCGGACACTACAAGATCCGGTCCAATGGTGAGACAACGTTGCCGATCGCGGTCTGACGATCGGCAACGAGCCTGCCATGAATCGACCGACTGCCCCGACCGAACACGAAAATCCCTATGAAGCACCACGGTCGGTCGGCGATCGTGGTGTCGTGGATCGTAATCGACTGCCCTGGGTGTACGTCGCTTACGCGAGTTATTGTCTGCTCATTGCTGTCCTGTACGGTGGTCTGGGGCTGGTCGTCGCGATGGACTGGCAATTCGGAGTGCTCCGTGCCCCCGCCGATCGGCCTGATCACCATGCCCTGCCGTCTATCGCCGCCCTGTGCCTGGCCATTGCAGCGACCTTTGCCGTGGGGCCCTTCCTGCCGAGGCGTCCCTGGGCGTGGACGTATGGGTTATTCCTGATCCTCGTCGGGAACGTCTTCGCCTTGCCGTTGACCTTGTTCTGGATCGGTCGAGGAGCCCGAGGGTACTACGCCCGAATCCCCGAATGCGTCCGAGTGATTTCGGAGTTCCCTCATGCGAGCCGTTCTGCAGCGCGTTTCCCAGGCCTCCGTCGAGGTTGACGGCTCCCTCGTCGGCCAGATCGATCGTGGGTGGCTTATCCTGCTCGGCGTCGGCAAAGGGGACACCGAGGCCGATGCCGACTGGCTCGCCGAGAAGATCGTTGGCCTCCGCGCCTTCGAGGATGAACTTGGCAAGATGAATCGATCCGTCGGCGAGGTCGGCGGCTCCGTCCTCGTCGTCAGCCAGTTCACCCTCTTCGGCGACTGCCGCAAAGGCCGCCGCCCCAGCTTCGACGCCGCCGCCGATCCGGGTGAGGCCGAACGCCTTTACCAGGTGCTTTGCGACCGGATCGCCGCGCTCGGCCTTCCCGTCGCCACGGGAACCTTCCGAGCGATGATGAACGTCTCGCTCGTTAATGAGGGGCCGGTCACCCTCTTGCTCGACAGTCGGAAGACATTCTGATCAGCAACTTCCCTGATCCCAGCCGAGAATCGAGACGGGCCGACCTCGGCCATTTGCATTTGCGCGGTCGGCCCGATTCGATTCAACTGTCGGATTTCCGCGGCGGGATGATGCTCGGCAGCTCCATCCGACGGCTCCCGCCTGGCCCTTTGAGCATTTGATGCTGAGCCTGGGTCTTCTGCCCAAGGCCGTGGATCGTGATGAACCCGAGTGCTGCCGAGGCGTCGTACTGGTCCCCTTCCTCATAGGTCGCCAGTTCATGACGATAGAGGCTATGTTCGCTCTTGCGTCCCACGATCATCGCCGAACCTTTATACAGTTTGATCCGGGCGACCCCCGACACATACTGTTGGTTCGACGCGACGAAGGCCATTAAATCCTGATGCAAGGCGCTGAACCAGAGACCATTGTAGATCAGGTCGCCGTAGGCCTGGCTCACGTGGGTCTTGAACCGCAGGGCATCCTTCGAGAGCGTGAGGAACTCGATTTCCCGGTGGGCCTCGTGCAAGACGTAGGCGGCGGGGGCCTCGTAAATCTCTCGAGACTTGATGCCGACCAGGCGGTTCTCGATATGATCGACACGCCCCACGCCATGCTTGCCGGCGATCGCGTTGAGTTTCTCGATCAGCTCGACCCCATCGGTTTCCACACCGTTGAGGGCCACGGGCCGCCCCTGGTCGAAGGTGATCTCGACCACCTCGGGTTCATCGGGGGCCTTGAGCGGATCGACCGTCCACTGGAAGGTTTCCGGAGGCGGTTCGACCCAGGGGTCTTCCAGCACTCCCGCCTCGATCGAGCGGCCCCAGAGATTCTGGTCGGTGCTGAAGATTTTCTCCTTCGTCGCCTCGACCTCGATGCCGTGATCGGCGGCGTACTTCAGCTCCTCGGTCCGCGTCCACTTCCATTCACGAACCGGAGCGATGATTTTCAGATCCGGTGCAAGGGTCTGGAAGGTCACATCAAAGCGAACCTGGTCGTTTCCCTTGCCCGTGCAGCCGTGTGCCACAGCCACCGCGCCGTGGTCGCGCGCCACCTGAATCATTCGCTGCGCGATGAGCGGCCGACCCAGCGCCGTGGCGAGCGGGTATTTCCCCTCGTACAACGCCCCGGCCATGAGCGAGGGAAAGGCGAAGTAATCGACGAACAGATTCCGCACGTCCTCGGCGATCGCCTCGACCGCTCCGGTGCGCAGGGCCTTGTCTCGAATGGCCTCGATGTCCTGCCCCTGGCCCAGGTCGCAGGTGTACGCGATCACATCGAGCCCATACGTCTCGTTGATCCATTTCACGGCGACCGACGTATCCAGCCCACCGCTGTATGCCAGCACCACCTTGTCGCGTGCCACGAGGTTCGCCTTGTCCTTTCAATACCTTCGATGAATGGTCGTGATCCGATCCGCAACCGTCGCCGGCCCGCGATCTTCGCCCAACCCGGATTCGGGCCGACGACTTGAAAGAAAATTAGACCGATGCTCGCGCCCCGCGCCAAGCACGGAAACGCTTCAAGCCCGGCCCGATTCGATCGACAGATCAAACGCCTTGCCCAGGGTTGCAAGCCCCTCGCGCCCGCGATCGATGTCGGTCAGCACATTGACCCGGACCTCGCTCGTGTTGATCAAGGCGATGTTGATGCCGGCCTCGGCCAGGGCGCCGAACATCCGGGTGGCGACTCCCGTATGCGTCCGCATCCCGATTCCGGACACCGAGAGCTTGGCCATGGCCGGTTCGACCAGCACGTCACCGGGGTCGCCGACCGCGCCGGCGGCGGCCCGAGCCGCCCGGGTGGCGTCTCCCCTGGGCACGGTGATCGAGAGCCGCGTATCGCCCGAGACGCTGCGAACGTTCTGGACGATCATATCCACGTTCACGCCCACCTCGGCAATCGCTTGAAACACCTTCGCGGCGTAACCGGGCTGATCCGGTACGTTGAGCAGGGTGACTCGGGCCTGCTGCTCATCGAGATCGACACCCGAGACCACCAGATCTTCCATCCCGCTCAGACTGCCGATCAGCGAACTCTCCTCGGAACTCGCCAGGGGGCTTCCTTCGCTGGACTGGCCGCGACGGGGGATAAATTCAATTCGGTGATCCTCTCGGGTCCGGTCGAGTTCAAATGCCCGATGCACCGCTCGAAGCGCCTGGGCGGCTTCGGATCGCTCAACGAGAACGCTGATCTTGATTTCGCTCGTCGTGATCATCTGGATGTTCACCCCGGCTTCGCCAAGGGCTTTGAACATCTCCTGGGCCACTCCCGTGTGCACCCGCATCCCGAGACCGACGACCGACACCTTGGCCACCTTCGAATCGTAAGTGACCTTGCCGGCGCCAATCTCCTTCGCGGCTCGTTCGGTCACGATCAACGTCTCGGCCAGATCCCCTCCGGAAACCGTAAAGCTGACCTCCGTCTGGCCTTCGGTCGCCACGTTCTGGACGATCATATCGACGACGATATTCGCCTCGGCGATATGACGGAACAGGGCATGAACCACCCCCGGCCGATCGGGCATCCCGAGCACCGTCACCCGAGCCTCATCCCTGGCCAGAGCGGCTCCGGTGACGCTCGCACCGATGAATCTCGCGTCTTGCTCGGCCACGATCCAGGTTCCCGGAGCGTCGGCCATCGCGCTGCGGACCTGAATCGGCACGCCGAATTTCTTGGCGAACTCGATCGAGCGCGAGTGCATCACTCCCGCGCCGAGACTCGCTAGTTCAAGCATTTCATCATAGCTGATGCGGTCGATCTTCCGCGCCTCGGGCACGATCCTCGGGTCGGTGGTGTAAACGCCGTCGACGTCGGTGTAGATCTCGCAGGCATCGGCCCCGAGGACCGCCGCCAGGGCTACGGCCGTCGTATCCGACCCTCCCCGTCCCAGGGTGGTGATGTTGTAGTGCTCGTCCACCCCCTGAAAACCAGCGACGATCGCGATTTTCCCCTCATCCAGCGCCGCCTGGAGCCGATCGGTCGAGATGTTCCGGATGCGGGCCTTCGTATGGTAGCTGTCGGTCACGATCCCGATTTGAGCCCCGGTGAAGCTGATCGCCGGCACGCCGAGCGCCTGAATGGCCATCGCCATCAGGGCGACGCTCACCTGTTCGCCGGTCGAGAGGAGCATGTCCATCTCTCGCGCCGGGGGCTGCTCATTGATCTCCTTGGCCAGGGCGATCAACTCGTCCGTCGTGTGTCCCCGGGCCGAGACCACGACGATGACCTGCTTCCCCTCCCGGTGGGCTCGGATTGCCCGTCGAGCGGCGGCAAGAATCTTGTTCGCGTCGGCGACACTCGTGCCGCCGAACTTCTGGACCACGAGGGGCAACGGAGGCTCTCCTTACGCTGTCTGCTTCCAGCTCGATCGGGCAGGGGGGGGATTGAATCGGTGGGAGGAGGTGGTCGGCATCACCCAGCGACCACCGTGGCGAGCGTAACAGGATGACAGATTGAGCCCCAAGATTCCAGACGTCTCGATCCGCTCGGTTGCCTTCGGGCCTCGCGACTCCCCCAAGGAAGCCCGGCAATCCGCACGATCGGCCGGGCTTTCTCGCACCGCGGAAAGATCGAGCGATTGGCTCAACGCTTCAGGACGTGATCTCCCATCAGCCGCCAACCATGCGGCAGGAACGGGCCCTGAGCCTCCATCGCGCTGATCTCGTCGTACGGCTTGCCCGATCCGGAAAGGCCCGTACCGCACAATGCCCAGGGAACCGGGGCGCGGTCGTGGGCCTTGGTGCGCAGCAAGGTTGAGTGGTCGGGAGAGATCAAGAGTCGGTACTCGCCATAGGATTCGAGCGCCGCCCGAAGTGGCCCGACGATGTCCTGATCCATGCGTTCCAGGGCCTCAACCTTCGCGTCGGCCCGGCCTTCGTGACTGGCCTCGTCCGGCGCCTCGACGTGAACGCACACGAGGTCATGATCGCGCAGGGCTTCGATTGCATAACGACCCTTTGCGGCGTAGTCCGTGTCCAGGTATCCGGTCGCTCCCGGGACGTCGATTCGGGTCCAGCCGGCCAGCATCCCCGTGCCTCGGACCAGATCCACTGCCGAGATGATCGCCCCCTTCAAGCCGTGCAGCTTGGCGAAGGTCGGCACCTGAGGCGCCTTGCCTTGCCCCCAAAGCCAGATGGCGTTGGCCGGTTTCTTCCCGGCCGCGATCCGAGCGTGGTTGACCGGATGCTCCTGAATCACCGAGGCCCCGGCCTCCATCAGGCGGCGAAGCAGGTCCGAGCCGGCCCCCTGGGGGAGGTGATCGGTCGCGTCCTGATCGGGCACATCATGCGGTGGCGTCGTCTTCGTCGATGCGTCGAACGGGGCAGGGGCACCCGGACGCCCCCGGTAGATCATCGCGTTCCGGTAGCTGACCCCCGGGTGGAATTCGACCGAGTGCCCGTCGGTGTGCAGGTTTGCGGAGAGCGCGGCGATCAGCTCGGCCCCTTCCTCGCTGGAAATATGGCCGGCGGTGAAGTCGGTCATCTTGCCGTGCAAGATCGTCATCAGGTTGCACCGCACCGCCCAGTCGTCCGGGCCCAGGGCAATGCCCATCGCCACCACTTCCAGCGGAGCCCGTCCCGTGTAGTACTGTTCCGGGTCGTAGCCGAACAGGCTCAGGGTCGCCACGTCACTTCCCGGCAGAAAGCGATCGGGCACGTTGCACGATCGGCCGAGCACCCCGTCCCGAGCCACGCGATCCATCTCCGGAGTCCTCGCGGCCTGCAGCGGAGTCATATCGTTGAGCGAGTCCTGCGGCTCATCGGCCGCACCGTCGGGAATTACGATGGCGATCTTCACGAGCACGTCTCCTCCCGGCTCCGGTCCGGGTGAACTCCAACAGCGTATCGAGGGAGACGAACCGGGGCCTTCGAGCACCCGCTGGCCGTCTCGATGTCCTGCCCTCGGGGCAGTATCCCCTCCACCCTACCATCGCACCGCCCCACCGACCACGGCTCGGGATTGGTTCCGGGCCAGACGATCGAAAGCTTCTCCCCGAGCCGATTCGCCCCTCCTATCGAATCGCCGGGCCGGCCGCTACAATTCCTCGAATCGAGAATCCCTGAAGTTCGGGGCCGGAATGCGCGGAGCCCGACCCGTCGCACGGAGCGACGCCGCGTCGAGTCGCCGTCGGCCCGGTGGCGAAGGCGGCACCGCACATGGCGAGCAATCCTCTCTTGCTGGGTCTGGACGTGGGCACGCAGAGCATCCGGGCGGCCCTGGTCGATCCGACCGGTCAGACCATCTCCTACGGCGTGGCCCCCCTGGAAACGACCTACCCGCGCCCGAGCTGGGCGGAACAGGACCCGATCGGCTGGTGGTCGGCCACCCGATCGGCCGTGGCTCAGGCCCTGCAATCGGCCGACGTTTCGCCCGATCGGATTGTCGGCGTCGGGCTCGACAGCACCGCCTGCACCGTGGTCGCCTGCCGAAACGACGGCACTCCCCTGCGCCCCGCCTTGCTCTGGATGGACCAACGCTCCTACCGAGAAGCCGAGGCGATTGGCGTGACCGGCGACCCGGCCCTGAAGTACGTTTCCGGTCGCGTCTCGCCCGAATGGATGCTGCCCAAGGCCCTCTGGCTCAAACGGAACGAGCCCGAGATTTACCACCAGGCCGACCGTATCGTCGAATGCACCAACTGGTTTATGTTCAAGCTCACGGGAGAGTGGACCCTCTCGCTCAACCACTGCGCCGTCAAGTGGAACTACGCGCGACCCGAAGGAGGATGGCCCCGCGCCTTGATCCACGCCGTCGGCCTCGACGACCTGCTCGACAAATGGCCCGACCAGATCGAGCCGCTCGGCCAGGCCGGGGCGACGCTCTCCCGAACCGCCGCCGAGGCTCTTGGCCTGAACCCCGGCACTCCCGTCGCGCAGGGAGGGATTGACGCCTACCTCGGCATGATTGGCATGGGAGCGACCGCTGCCGGCGACGTGGCCGTGATTGTCGGGTCGAGCACCTGCCACCTCGCCCAGTCCTCTGGCGGTGTGTTCGGCTCGGGGGCCGCCGGCTGTTACCCGGATGCGACCGTCGAAGGACTCTACACCCTCGAAGCCGGCCAGACCGCCACCGGCTCGATCCTCGACTGGTATCGTCGCCACTTTGCCGCCGCCCAGCAGGCCGAGGCCGACGACCGAGGCGTCAACGTCTACTCCGTCCTCGATGAACTGGCCGCTGCCGTCCCTCCCGGAGCCGAAGGGCTCGTTGTCCGCGACGACTGGCAAGGCAACCGTTCTCCCTACAAGGACCCCGCCGCCCGGGGGGCGATTGTCGGCCTCTCCCTCGCCCACGGCCCCGGCCACATCTTCCGGGCCCTCTACGAAGCCACCGCTTGCGGGACCCGACACATCCTCGAAGACGCCTCGGCTCACGGGCTCGACGTTGGCCGGATCATCGTCGGCGGCGGTGGTGCCAAATCTCGGCTCTGGATGCAGATCCACGCCGACATCCTGAACCGACCGATCCACCTCCCCCGCGAAACCGAGTCCTGCGCCCTCGGCTCGGCCATGACTGCCGCCGTCGCCGCCGGACTTTTCGCCGACCTCGACGCCGCCGCCCGAGACATGGTCATCCTCGACCGCGTCGTCGAACCCGATCGACGGAACGTCCTGGTCTACGACGAGCTGTTCGCTCGTTACGCCCGCCTTTACGTCGCCTTACGCGACAGCGGGGTTGTCGTCGCCGCGGAGTGATTGGACCTGACGCTTCTTCCGGGGCCGAGTCATTCAAGAATCCATCGAGAACCTTGAAATCGAGGAATGTGTCCGAGATAAGGAGAGGTCGAGTTCGGCGATCACTCGAACAAGGACCAGACCCTCATGGCCATCCGGATCCACGTCACCGCGCTCCGCGATTGCGCGGTTGAAGATGTCCGCTCGACCTTTTGCGACATCCTCGGGCCTGGTTTCGAACAGGTCCCGATCTACGAGTCCAATGGCTGGGCCTGGTTCACGACCAGCGTCTGGGGCGTCGGCGGGTCCGACCTCAACAAGGGGCTTTGCCGACTGGCCCGACCTGCGTTGCAATTCACGACCTCCGATGGCGATCGCTGGGTCCTCACGATTCATGGTGGGCCGGAAGGACAGCAGCATTTCGTCCACGAATTCCACCTGCTCAGTCATCCTGGGGACCCTGACCATGACGAGTCGTACGCCCGGGAGTTGCAATCGTATCAACCCGAGCCGATCGACCCCGATCTCGCCTTCCTCGAAGACGATCCCGAGGCCGAACCCGTCCCAGTCACCCCTGTCGATGAACTGACCAGCGACTTTGCCGACTTTGGCGCACCGCTGCCCGAATCACTCCTCGACGACCTCCGCGGTTTGCCCCGTAGCGGTGTCGTCAATCGCCTCCGTGACTGGCTCGCCGATGCCATTCCCGAGGCGATGGCCCAGGCGGGCCTCCCAGTCGATGCTCCGAACGTGCGGCGCGTCTTGCTCTGGGAGAACGTCACCGAACGCGAGCGCGATGGCGATCTCGGCAATCTTCCCCGATTGCTCTCGGTCCTCGGCCTCGATGGCGAGTGGGACGACTACGTCTCCCAGGCCGAGCAACCTCCCGAGGAATCCTGTGACCTCGTCGAGGAAGAACCTGGGTCTCCTTCCCCACCGACCGACCACGCTCAGTCTGTCTTCGACCTGGTCGGCTCCCTGCCCCTGACCCCCATCAAGGGTGGTCCGGTGCCAGTGCCTCCCGTGAAAATCAAGCGCCTAGGGATTGCATCGCAAGCGTGTACCACCTCATCCTCCTCATCCCCGGGAATCGGAATTCACCTGAAGCTTCCCGAGAATGATCCCTCCCTCACCCTGGAACCGCCACGACTTCGAGCACCGAACCCGATCTCCTGGACCCGAACCGATCGGGGTTTCGCGATCGGTTCGCTTTACCGAGAAACCTTTTTCAAGAACAATCTCGTCGAGCACCTTGGTAAACCGCTGACGAAGCTGCTCGCCCATCCTCCTGAAGGAACGGTCGAGGAGATCGCGTTTGCCGTCTCCGACGAGCCCGCCACCTACCACCGCTTCCGAGGAACCGTCCGTGACGGACTTCTCTGGATCGAGGAATCCCACCCGCCACTTTCGCATGAGGTGCTGCTCGGTGCCCTCGACTCGGCCACCTACGAGCCGAAGTACAGGGTCGTCTGCCGCGACGAGGACGAGGCCCGAGCCCTGGAACAGGCCGCTCGCCAGGACGATGATTTGAAGGACATGGGCCTCAAGCGTCACGGAGCGACCCTCTCCATCGAGTTCGATACGGGCAACCTGGCCCGGCTCCTGCTCCGGCTCCGCTCGGGCAATGCCTGGGACTTCGGTCCCCGCGACGCCAAGAAGGCCGAGGAGCGCCAGCAGGCCCTCGACATGATGCGACAACTCCGACGCTCGGGCGCGAAGATGGCCCGGGAGCGAGCGGCCCCGCACGAGGCGGAGGTCCTGTTCAAGGGTCGTCATTCCTGGTACTGGCGTTCCGATTTCCTCCAGCTCGACCAGCTCGATCCCGAACCGCGCGCGACCTTCGACGCCGCCATGACCAGCCTGGGGTTCACCCTGATCGGCGACCTGATTGCCAAGAAGCAACGGGACATTGTCCTCCGCGTTTTCCTCAGCAACGACCGATTGAGTTATGCCATTCTGATGGCCAAACGCACCATGTACCTCGGCCAGGAATTCGTCTCCCGCCTCGCCGACGGCTCAGGTCTCACCACCACGACCCTCAGCACGGTGGACAGTGTTCCCGGGGCCGGGATCTACTACCGGATCGTTGCTGGCCTGCCTCTCGAAGGGCATTACGAGAAGCACCTTGAAGGTCTGGAGCGCTTCCGGACGCGCAAGGGGCTCGAACCGGTTCTGCTGGGGGGAACACTCGAAGACGTCGCCCGGGAAATCGAGCTGGCGTTCGATCGTCATGAGGCGGCCGATCGTTGAGGAACGCGGGGTGACCCACGGCGACGCCATCTCGACCCCTCGAACGACTTCGCATACTTATTTGTGTAAAATTTCCTTTTGATGTCCGGGGTTGCGTGCCCTCGATCCTGAATCGTATCACAACGACAATCATTTGTGTGTTAATCGATTTCTCGGGCGCAAATGATCCCAGGAAACCACCTCGGTTGACGAGGACGCATCAACCAATCCGATCGGGATCTTTTTGGGTTCATCCTCTTGCATTCCAGGGCGAAACCATTACGATAAAACCAGAACGAAAAAACCCGAGATCAACCTAGGCGAGGATGTCGATCCGATGGCCAGGCCGTCGAAGGAGCTAACCGAGCGGGAATTGCAAGTGATGCACGCCTTCTGGACCCTCGGCGAGGCCGGGGTGGCCGAGGCCCGCGACGAGCTGATCCGCAAGAAGCAGGGGACCCCCGCCTATACGACGGTCGCCACCCTCGTCCGCATTCTGGCCGAAAAAGGGTTCCTGTGCCAGGTTAATCAGGATCGGCCCTTCCGCTATCGACCTGCGCGAACCTATGAGGAGGTGTCCCGTCGTCTGCTTGATCAGGTGGTGGAACATGTTTTCAAAGGGTCGCGCGAGCAACTTCTCTTGCGACTGGTGGAACGCCGCTCCCTCTCGGCCCGCGAACGGGCCGTCCTCGAACGATTCCTGAACGCGGAGGCCGAGGAATGATCGACCCCTGGACCTGGCCGCTCTCCTGGATCGTCCGAGGCTTGGCCCTGGCGGTGGCGTCGGGAGCTTTTTACCTGATCGTGCGACGGGCCGGTCCCATCGTCGGCGTCACGGCGTCAGCGACCGGCCTCGTCCTCCTGGCCGTGCTTCCGTTCCTGCTGCTCGTGCCTGGGCCGCGCTGGGACGTTCCGATCGGATCACGCCTGGCCGACCTCGGCTCCTTCACCGATCTCGGCGATCCGCCCGAGCCCTCGCTTCCCCCTCAGTTGGAGGAGCTAGCCCTGTCTCAGGAGCGTCTTCCCAACGGATCAACCGAGCCTCGACAGGACCGCTCCGCGCAGATCTCGCCCGCTTCGGGGAGCCAGCCGACGGCCGACTTTTCTCCGGACCCGTCTCCGGCACCCGACTCGCTCTCGGGCCTCTCGAAATCCTGGCGATCAGCGGTGGCCATGATTTTGGCGGCCCTGGTGGCGATGAGCCTCGTGAGGCTCATCTTCGGAATCGGCGCGGTGGCTCGGCTTCGATCGCGGGGCGAACCGATCCACGACCCTTCGCTTGCCGATTTGCGGGATCTTCTGCGGGCCGAACTGTCGATCACCCGCACGGTCGAACTCCGCGAGGCTTCTGGCCTGGGGCCTCCCGCGACGATCGGCTGGCGAAGGCCGGTTGTGCTCTTGCCCGACGACTGGCGATCGTGGGACGCCGCCGAGGTGCGGGCTGTCCTGGCACATGAACTGTCGCACATCCATCGGGCCGATTTCCTGGTGGCGTTCCTCGCCCAGCTGGGCGTGGCGCTGCACCCGTACAATCCGATCGCCTACTGGCTGGCCGGACGCCTCCGGCTCGACCAGGAACTCGCCGCCGACGCTTCTGCCGCCCAACTCTCGGGGGGCCGTCGTGCGTACCTGACCTGCCTCGCTCGGCTTGCCCTGCGGCGCGATGATCACGCCTCGGGCGGGCCTGCTCGTGCCTTTCTTCCGGTCCGAGGAACCCTCGTCAGGAGAATTGAGATGCTGCGCTCGGAACGCTCACCCGATCGAGACGCCCCCTCCCGGGCCTCCCGAGGCCTGACCATTGCCTCGATCAGTGCCCTGGCCTTGCTCTGCGTCGGCCTTCAGGCTCCCGAACCCGCCCAGGCCCGACCGCAAGACAACCCCGCTGCCGAGGCCGCCCCGCTCGGCTCCGACGGCTTCGACCTCTCACCCGTCCCGGCCGATGCCGCCTTCGTCGCGGCGATCCGCCCGGCCCGGCTTGCCACCCAGCCCGAAATCCAGGATCTGATCGACGAGTTCGACCCGATGGGCCAGATCTTCGGCGGCATCGACCTGCCTGTCTCGGGTCTGGAACAGGTCACGGTCGTCGAGATGCGACGCATGGAGCCTCCCCCTCGTCGCGGAAGCATGCCAATTGTGCCCGACCTGATCATTGTTCGCACCGTCGATCCTGTCGGCGATGAGCTGATCAGCAACATCCTCAAGGAGTTCGAGACCGTCTCCTACCTCGGGACCCGTTATCAACGGGCGAGGGGGGCGCGGCTGACGACCTTCCGGTTCGATCCTCAGACCCTGATCATTTCTCAAAGCGAGCAAACCCTCCGCTATCTCATCGCCGAGCGCAACCGGCCGAACGCCTCACCCCTCTGGCTCGAAGCGGCCGGGCCGGTCAATGCTGGACAGCTCCTTCTCGCCTTCGAAACTCCCTGGCTGACTCAACTCGTCGGTCCCCCGCCCGCCCGGGGAGCCGGTCCCTTCGGACCGCTCGCCCTGATCGGCCCGATGCTCGACCGCGCCTCGGCCTACGCCATCAGCCTCGACCTCTTCGACGGCGTTTCGATCACCGGCCTTGCCCTCTGCGGCGACGAGGAGGGCGCGACGCAGGTCTCCGAGACCGCCACCGCCTTCAAAACGCTCGGCCGCAACGCCCTCAACACCCTGCAGGAGAGGGTGACCGAACCCGACGCCGGATCGGAGTCGTCCTTCGCGGTGCTCAACGAGATCGAGACCCTCCTCAACGCCGTCACGATCTCCGCCGACGGTTCCACCGTTCGTCTCCAGGCCGAGACCGACCAGGACCTCTCGGCGATCATGCGGCTTGCCATGGAGCCGATCAACGTGGCCCGCATTGCCAGTCGGCGGACGCAATCAACGAACAACCTCAAGATGATTGCGCTCGCCCTGCATAACTATCACGACGTCTACGGCCACTTCCCCCCTCCAGTGCTTTACGCCGAGGATGGCACCCCTTATAGCTGGCGGGTCGCGCTGCTCCCTTTTCTGGAACAGGCTCCACTCTATAACGAGTATCGCATGAACGAACCCTGGGACAGCCCGAACAACCGGAAACTGCTCGAACAGATGCCCAGCGTCTACCGCGTCCCCGGCTCCGAGAGCGATCCGACCCATGCCGACTACTTCGCCCTCGTCGGCCCGATGAGCCTCATGGGAATGCCCGGCAAGGGAACAAACATTGCCAAGATCACCGACGGCACCTCGAACACCCTCGCCATTGTCGAAACGAAGCGCCCCATTCCCTGGACCCAGCCCGAAGATATTCGCGTCTCTGACCCCTCGGCCAACCCGAACGAACTTGTTGTCCCCGAGTTTGGCGGGTTCTGGCCCGAAGGCTTCCAGGCTGCCTTTGGCGACGGCTCTGTTCGATTCCTGTCGTTCACCATCAATCCCGACGTCCTTCGCGCCCTCATTACGAAGAGCGGGGGCGAGGTGATCCGCGCCGAGATTGACTGAGCTGGTGGCGTGAGCGATCGCTCTTGATCTGCTTTGTCTGTCTCCCCGATCGCTTCTTCCTACCTCGACAGCGTCTCGGGATCGATCGTTGGTGTGATCGATCCCGAGGCGTTCCGACGGGGTTCAGGAGGTTTCCGCGTCCTGTGGATCGGTCTCGGACTGCTCCGCCTCGGGCAGGTTGTACGGTGGAGTGTTCAGGACCTCCTCAATCCGACGGATCACCTCGGGGCTCGATTCCCGGTGCGGGTCCATCAAGACCTCGGCCTCGGCATGGATCGCCCGATTGGTCCGTTCGCGCAGTTCAGCGACTTCAATCGCGATGAACTCATCAAAACTTTCCGAAAATTCCGCGTGGAAGCCGGGAAAAGACGACTGGCCCGGTTCCCGCAAGGCAATCAACTCCTTGAAGCGGTCAACCTCAGTCCGAAGGTCCAGGCCGGTTTGCGCTTCCCATCGGCGCACGGTTTCTTGTAAGTGATCGAGTTCCTCCTCCGGTTCGAGATCCGGCATGAACCGAGGCTGTTCTCCCTCGCCCTCACCGTTGACGAAGGGTTCGATCTGATCGAGGATCTCCAGCAGCCCCTCATTGTATTCGTACTGGAGCGGCGTGTAGCGGGCAGATTGCTCGTTGATGATCGCGCTGATCTTCTGCATCAGTTCCTGATAGAGCCGCTGGTCTTCCTGACTCAACGGTGGACCGTCCGGGGCATCGCCTGGTTTCCCCGCCGGATCACCACACCCGGTCGCCAGTCCAACCAGGAAGATCCACGAAACTGTTTTCCAGAAACACGTATGTATCTTCATGATCAAGTACCACGTTGAACCTTCAAAATCAGTCGATCACCGGGGGGATAGCCGATGGAACGCGGAGGAAGGCCGCCGTGTGTGGACATTCCTCCGCGTCCCAAACACGTTGCAACACGCGGAAACGTCAGCCGGATCAGAAGGCATCGGCCGAGATGACCTCGCCGCCTTTTCTCGTGCTCAACGCTCGGTAGACGTCACGGTTGATGGTTTCCTTGACGGCCGTCACCCGTCCGTCGGCAAACAGGAAATTGACGATCCCCGCGTGCTCGCTTCGGAAGCCGAAGCACGGAACCCAGTTGCCGCTGTTGTTCAATCGCCCGTTGCCGTCGCCGTACCCGACATTCTCGAAGATGGTGATCTTCCAGTTGATCGGCACCGACGTGAACGCATAATTCCCGTTCGGGTTCGGCCACGAGAACCAGTTGCACGACTCGTACAGCGATTCACCAATGGCGAAGGTGTTGCTCGTGCCGTCTGTGATGTCACGGATGCCCCAGGTTCCCCCTTGCCGGCAGATGATTCCGGTGCAAGTCTTCCCGTTGCCGAACGCGTTGTTCCGAACGTTCGGCAAGCTCTGGAAGGGCCAGGGGCTGGTGTCGTTCGTCGGGCCGGTCGTGTTGTCGCCGGCGTTGACAAAATAATTCAGCTTCGGACCCAGCGGTGCCTGGCCATTCGCTCCAGTGGGGCCAACCCCACTGTCCCATCGGCTAAACGACGATTGGTCCGGCGAGGGGTCAGATGGACACTTGTAGACATTGATTTGCGTTGTCAACGCCGTCAGATTGATCGCTCCGTCATCCGGACCGCGTGCGAACGGCACCTCGAAGTTAATCGCGGCGTAAACGTTATTCTGCTCGATGTAGGGAAGGATCATTTGAAAGAAGCTGGCGCGAAATGTGTTGTTCGCGATTGTGTTATTCCCGGGCATCGCCCAGAGCAGCGTTGGGAACGATCCTATCGTGTCGTGGTAATTGTGCATGGCGATGCCAAGCTGCTTCAGGTTGTTCGTGCATTGGGCACGACGAGCAGCCTCGCGAGCGCTCTGGACCGCGGGAAGCAGCAGGGCGATCAAGACGCCAATGATCGCAATGACCACCAGCAACTCGATCAGGGTAAAGCCGACCCTGCGGCTTCGCCCGGCTCGCCCCGAGACAGACTGAGAAAGACCTCGCATTCCGTTCTCCTTCTCCTGGCCGTCCCCGATCCGAGCCAACAGGGCTCAATCGAGGAAGCCCTCGATGGTTCAAATCGCCATGAGGATCTGGAGCGTCTCAGGCCCCGGCACCATGTGATGACTCACTGACCCCGGCCGGAGCTTTGCTTATCATGTGATGGGATAACCCACAGAACAAGCAGAAAATACGCTTTTTTTGTTCGCTCAAGCATGGAGGATCATGTGGAACAAACTCAGGATTCCCAGGGGCACGAATCTGCACGAGCGCGACAGATCGTCGTATTCGTGATTGCCCTGGTCATTTTCGTGTCCGGGACATGGTGGTGGTGGAACGGTCGCCCTGAACGCCACCTCGATCAGGCCACTCGCCATCTGCAGGAGGGACGTCCCGCCTCGGCCCGGCAATGGCTAACCCTTCCCGAGCAGACCCCTCGCACGGCGGATCAGGCCCGGTTGCTCCGTGCGCAAATTGCCCTCGAACTCGACAGCCCTTCGGCCGCGGTTACTCCTCTTGAGCAAATCGCTCCCGACGGTCCGCTCGCTGCCGAGGCCGCGTACTGGAAAGGAAAGGTTTTGCTGGCGCAGGGAAATCTGCCCTTTGCCCTCGCCTGGTTCGCGCGATCCCTCCAGGAGCGGCCCGACCACCCCGAATGCCTCCGGGCGATGGCCGTGGCGGCCTACGATCTGGGCGATCTGGAGACGGTCCTGCGAGCGCTCCGCGATTTGACCCGAGTCCAGCCCGACGACCATGCCGCCTGGCGGACACTCGGGCTGGTCCGACTCCAGATGCCCGACGCGGGTGACAGGATCATGGAAGAAGCGGCCGACGCCTATCGGACGAGTCTGGAGTTATACCCTCACCAGCCACTTGCACGTTTGGAACTGGCCGATGTGCTCATGCGGCAAGGTCACTTGCATGAGGCTCGGGACCAGCTCAACGCCTGTCGGGGACGGGTTCCCGAGGCGCAGCACCTGAGCCTCCTCGCTCGCATCTCCTGGGAACTTGGAGACCGTGAGCAGACCATCGCCTTGCTCGACGAGGCCCAGGACCAGGGGTTGGAGCATCCCGATCTGTTTGCGCTTCGCGGTCTGATCGCTCAGGCCGAAGGGCGGCCGGAAGACGCCGAACCCTGGTTCGACCGCGCGATCGACGCAGATCTGTTCAACTTCCGCCGCTATTACCAGCGGGCGACCTTGCTTCGCATCCTCGGCCGATCGGAGCAGGCCAACGCCGATGCGCAACGGGCCGAGGAATTGAAGCAAGCTCTCGAGACCATGTCTGCGATGAACGCAGAGGCCGCCGCGAGGCCCACCGATCCGGCCATTCGGAACCAACTGGGCCGGCTTTGCGAACGGCTCGGCAAGGTTCAGCTTGCCGCCTCCTGGTATCGAGCGGCCCTTGCCTGCGATCCCGGCAACCAGGAAGCTGCCGCCGCACTCGCCGCCCTGGGGCCATGAGTCACGGGCCGCGGAGGTGGCCTGCGACCTCGATCAGTCGGTCAGCTCCAGGTCGTGGGTGTTTCTCCCCTCCTCAACCGTCACGTTCAGGTCGGTGGTGCTCGTGGAGGAATATTTCTCGGGAACCAGGTATTTCGGCGGAGCGATGGGAAGATTTCCCTGGGCATCGGGAATGGGCATGCTCCCTCCCTCGATGCTCGGGTCCATCTCCATCGATTGCACCAGCACGACATGATCGCCCAGCACGGCGCCATCGCCTGGCGTGAACGTGGTCAGCTCGTACGAACCGTCCGGGCCGATTTCTCCCGTCGCCGACTGACCGGTCGCCGAATTGGTTGGCACAAAGGTGACGATTCCCTTGCTCACGGGCTCACCGTTGTAGGTGACTGTCCCCGAAACCCTACCGAGCTTCGGCTTGTTCGGGTCGCCTCCGCAACCCATCGGCAGTGCGATCAACGCAACCAGAACCAGACCCCTCGCGATCGAAGGCCGGCGATCGAGAAACGCGGTTCGAAACACGGAAGCCTCCTCAAAGGAATGCGAAGCGCAGTCGATTCGACCCATCGAATCCAGGGACGTGAGAAACTCCGTTGAACCGGACACGACCATGCCTGTCAAGCGGCTGCCTGCAAAATCCTGGTCGCGTTTGATCGGTGACCCACCCTGCCGGAGTCACGCATGAGATCGGACGATCTCTTTTGTTTCTCTTTGATCAACCGGCAGTAGCCGCCTGGTCCAGTGCCAACCGGAGTGCGGCCGTTGCCTCGGGATCTGTCATCTTATGGTCGATCCCGACGACCCAGAGCGCCTTAGGCGGCAGGCCGCTCCGGGCGATCAGTTCTCGAGAATCGTCGGTCGGGATGACCTCATCGGCTTCCGAATGCAGGATCACGGTATTTTGCGTTGCGACGACTTCCGCATTTCCCCAACGCTTCCAGGCAGGGGCGATCAGGACAACGGGCACCACTCCGGTCGAGATCGCCAGGGCGACGGCTCCGCCTCGGCTGGAGCCGACCACCACGTCCGGCCGTTCTCGTTCGAACGCCTGCCGGGCGCGGTGGACCGACTTGGCGAAGTCCTCGTCGGGAAGGTGTGGGTTGATGACCTCATGGCCGATCGATTTTGAAGAAGGTCGGCTTCACCCCGCCGGGCTTCGAATACAGACCGTGCAGGTAGAGAATCCGGCTCATGCCTCCCCTTCCTCCACCGGCAGGTCGAGCCGAGGCCCCCACTCGTTCCACGAGCCGTCGTAAACGGCCAGGTCTTCGAATCCGAGGCGGTGAAGTTGGAACGCGAGCACTGTCGCGGCCACCCCGCCGTTGCAATAGGTGACGATTGGGCGCTCCGGATCAAGCGACACGGAGGCAAGCCGCTCCCGCACCTTGGCCGGATCGAGAAACCCACCCCCTTCGGCGAAGAACAGCTCCCTCGGCAAGTGGATCGCGCCGGGAATATGTCCGCCACGAGGCCCTCGACGTTTTGCGCCCGTAAACTGCCCTGCGTCTCGGGCGTCGAGAATCTGCGCGGTGGTGCCGAGCATTGCCAGCAATTCGGCCGCTGTCACCCACATCCGTTCCCGAGCCTTCGGGGTGAAGGTCTGCGGCGCAACCGAGACGGGGCCCGACTCAACCGGCCTGCCTTCCTCGACCCAGCGATTCATGCCGCCGTCAAGCACGCTCACCGCGTCGTGCCCGTAGGCTCGCAAGGCCCACCAGAGCCGGGTGGCGAACTGACCTCCCATGTGGTCCACGGCCACGACATGCGTCTCGTCGCCGACGCCGCGCTCACCCATCGCCTTCGCAAACCGTTCCGGCCGGGCAAGCTGTGCGGGCACGGGATCATCCGGTTCGACAATGTCCACCGTCCAGTCCACGAAGACGGCGCCGGGAATGTGTCCGGCCTCGTATTCCTCGGGAGCGCCTCGGTAGGTGGCCTCCTCCACTCCCGGTTCGATCGGCCGGGTACTGACAGACCCTCGGATGTCGAGCACACGGAGCTTTGGGTGGTTCAGGTGTTCGGCGAGCCATTCCGTCGAGACAAGCGGTTCGTGCGTCAGCATCAACAGGCCCCTGCGTCCGTCGGGTGCGGTTCAGTCTCTCGATCCACCGGGAAGGAATGACTAGGATAGTGTCCCATCGCCGATTGACCAAGATGATCCAACGCCGCCCTTTCGGCGCATCGGCAGGCTCGACGCCGTGATCGTGCCGACCGCAAGGCCGCGTTCCGAAGCCCTGAGCCCCGTCTTGCTCGTCGGTCCATTGTCCCAAGCTCCCCTCAACGAGGCGACCGTTCGCATGAGAGCCGCTGTTTTCGATCGTTTCGGCGAGCCCGCCGAGGTTGTGCGGATTCAGGAGGTTCCCACACCCGAACCCGGCCCGAATCAGGTCCGGGTCCGGATGGTCGCCAGCCCGGTCAACCCCTCAGACCTGCTCTTTACCCGGGGCCGCTACTCGATCCGGCCAAACCTGCCGGCCTCTCCCGGATTCGAAGGAGTCGGCGTGGTGGACGCCGCCGGGCCGGGTCTGGTCGGCAAGGCCCTGGTTGGGCGTCGGGTCGCGGTCATCAATGGCGAAGGGGGGAACTGGGCCGATTTCGCCGTTGTCCCCGCTTTCCAGGCAATTCCGGTCCCCGGTTCCTTGCCCGACGAGCAGGTGGCGTCCTTCTTCGTCAACCCGGCCACCGTGCTGGCCATGGTCCGCCACGAGCTGGCCGTGCCTCGCGGTGCCTGGCTCCTGCAATCGGCCGCCAACTCCGAGCTGGGCAAGATGATTGTTCGCCTCGGTCGGCATGACGGATTCCGGACGATCAACGTCGTCCGCCGCCCCGAAGCCGCCGACGAGCTGCACGAACTGGGCGCCGACGCCGTGATCGTCACGACCGATGGACCGATCCCCGATCAGGTCCGCCGGGTGGTCGGCCCCGAGGGGGTCCGCTTCGCCGTCGACCCGGTCGGCGGCGACATCGGCACGGGGGTCTTCGAGTCCCTGGCCCCCTCCGGCACGCTCCTGGCCTACGGTTCCTTGACCGGCGAGCCGATCCGGATCGACACCCGGTTGATGATCTCCGGCGGTCGGGTTCTCCGAGGGTTCTGGCTCGGCCACTTCATGCGATCACGCAGCAAGGTCGCCGCCGTCCCCCTGTTTGCTCAGGTCGGCCGCTTGATTCGCCAGGGAGTCCTCTCGACCTCGGTCGGGCCGAGCTTCCCCCTCGACCAGATTGCCGACGCTGTCCGCGCCGCCGAGCAACCAGGCAAACCCGGAAAGGTCCTCCTGCGGCTCCAAGCCTGATCGCATGCGCTGACTGCTCATCGGGTTGTTTTCATTTTTTTTGTCGCCGGAGGGGCCTCCTCCCGGTAGAATTCACCATCATCGCAGATTCATGCCGACCCGAGCGAGTTCCTCTCAACGGTAACCGGTCGACGTTTTCTGGCTTTGCCCGCGCCTTCCTCCACCGAATCGATGCTGCAATCGATCCTCGGTGACGTCCCGGAACCTTTTCCGGGGGCAGGGTCGCTTGCCTTCTCGTCCCGGACATCCTAGATTGCGATCGTGTTCGGCATGCTTCCAATCGACGAGTTCATCTTCCAGCCGGAGGATGCCTCGACGATTTTCCGCATCGAACCGCGCTAGACGCATTGAATGGCAAGCCCCGGCAGGTCTGACGGGTGGGGCGCGTGTTGCACCAGTCTCCTTGGCGCAACCGTTTTCCCATGCGTTCGCGCTCAACCAGCCGGGCGGGGAATTGAAGCACGATGGCAGTTTCGCAGACTTCGGGGACTCAGGACTGGCGGGCAATCGCTCAACTTAGCTCGGGAGGGGAACGCCTCCTCTGTGTCGGCGAGAGCTCCTCGCAGGTGCGCGCCGCCTACGTCGGCGCCTGGGGAGAAGTGATTCGCGACGAAGATCGACCGACGGTCCAATCCATCTCCCTTCAGAAGTGGGCCGGCCAGGTCTGGGCCGGGCAGTGGGAGCATCAGCAGTCGCTGGAAGTCCCCGCCTCTCCTCGCAAGGACAAGGGTGAGGCTCAATCCCTGGCCAATGGCAATGGCAACGGGGCCGAGGCCGAGACCGAGGCCGATCTTGAGTCTGCCCCCGAAGTGGACGCCGAGGACGACACCGACGAGGCCGCCGAGATCACCGAGTCCTGAAGC
Organism: Tautonia marina; assembly: GCF_009177065.1. NCBI lineage: Bacteria > Pseudomonadati > Planctomycetota > Planctomycetia > Isosphaerales > Isosphaeraceae > Tautonia > Tautonia marina. The sequence goes on along the minus strand of NZ_WEZF01000002.1, from coordinate 417,973 downwards.
TCGCCGCGCCTCGCCTTGCCTCGTTCCGCCCGTTGATCGCGTCGTTTTGGCGCGTCTCGGGGCGATCCCTCAACGCGTTCTCCTGACCGATCCCCGGCCCTTTTGCCGGGGATTTTTTTTCATGATCGAGCGGAGGAGCTTCGCCCCCCCCGCCCGAGGTTCCAGACCGTTTGTGGGGTGAGCCCAGGGAGGGGTTCGCAGCCTCGCTGCTGCTCGGCGCGTGCCCGATCTCCTCGCGCTCAAGGGGTCCAGAGCGGATCATGCTCCCGCCGGCTCGCCCAGACCGTCACGTCGGGGAAGCTCCGGCCAATCCGAGTGGCCAGCATTTCGACCGCCGGACGCTCCGTCGCGTGATGCCCGGCCACGATCAGGCCGATCCCCTTCGCCTCGGCCTCCAACGCCCGATGAAAACGGGCCTCGCCGGTCAGGAACACATCCGCCCCCGACCGCGCCGCATCTCCCACGAAATCGTCCGCCCCCCCGCAGGCCACCGCCACCCGCTCAACCCGCCGATCCGGCGCTCCGACACACTGCAAGCTCGTAGCCGGAAGTCGCTCTCGCACCCGCCTCGCAAAGGCATCGAGCGTCATCGGTTCGGAGAGCCGTCCGACCCGGCCCACTCCCGCGGTGTCGTCTCTGACGATGGTCGGATACACGTCGATCGCCGGTTCCTCGTACGAATGAGCCGCCCGGATTGCCGCCAGGACTCCGGCCAGGCGCTCCCCTGGGCAAACGACCTCGATCCGCTGCTCACGGGCCACCTCGCGCCGTCCTGATTGCCCGACCGTCGGATTCGTCCCCTCCAGGCCGAGGAAGGTGCCGAACCCCTCGATCGTGTACGAGCATTCGACGTAATCCCCAATCCTCCCCGCTTCCGCGCCGAAGGCCGCCGAGAGGACCGCCTCTCGGTCTGCTTCCGGAGTGAACACGACCACCTTGGTTGCCTGTTGCTCCGCCCCCGGTTTCAGCGGTCCGACATCGATCAGACCAAGTGTCTCACACAGAAAATCATTGATCCCGCCCTTCGTATTATCGAAGGCGGTGTGCGGGCTGTAGATCGACACGCCCGCCCTCGCCAGCGACCAGAGAAAGCCGTCCGCCTGATCGCTCCGCAACCGCTGGACCGGCTTGAACCAGACCGGATGATGGCTCACGATCAGGTTTGCCCCCTCCTCGATCGCCTCCGAGGCGCTCTCTGGCGTAATGGTCAAGCAGGTCATCACCTTCTCGACCGTAGCGTGGGGATCGCCGAGCAAGAGCCCGACGTTATCCCAGCTTTCCGCCAGCCGAGGCGGGGCGAAGTCGTCCATCCAGGCGGCCAGGTCGGCGACGGTGGTCATCGGGCATCCTCCGATCGGAGCCAGGCATTCAGGTCGGTCATCAGGCCTTGCGTGACGGGTCCAGGGGTATTGTAGCGACGGCCTCTCTCAGGGCCGGTCACCCCCTCCGGATCGAACCGGGCGACCGGCATGATGCCTCGTCCGGCGTTCGTGAGAAAGCACTCCTCGGCCGCGATCATCCGGTCGATCGTCACGCTCGCCTCCTCGTGAAGGGTCATCCCGAGCGTGTTCGCCCGCTCCATGATCACCCCCCGCATGATTCCCGGCAGGAACGGGGCTGAGGAACCTTGCGAGCGGACGACCCCGGGGGTCACAAGCTCCCCTCGCTCCACCAGAAACAGATTGCTCCGGCTTCCTTCCAGGATCGCCCCTGACTCGTCCCGGCTGAGATTTTCGTCAAACCCGAGACGCTGCGCTTCCTCGAAGGCAATCCGCCTCGACCAGTAATTCAAGGTTTTCGCCTGCATCAGACGGTCTTCCGGGGCGACTCTCCACTGCGAGCAAACGCTCAGACCGGCATCGGGAATCGGCGGAGGAAGCGCCCGGGTTCTCATCCAGATCGTTCCGGGCCTGCCCTCATCAAAACCTCCCGAGAGCACGATCCGCAGCGAGCAATCTCCGGTCCTTCCCTCCGCCTCCCGTAAGGCCTCCACCGCCCCGTGATCCGGCAATTCTTCCGGCCTCATCGGCAGGCCGAGTGCGTCGGCCCAGCCCTGCAACCGGGTCAGATGCCGCTCCAGCAACGTCGCCCGTCCGTTCCAGGTCCGAAGCGTTTCAAACAGCCCGAGCCCATGCTCAAACGTCCGATCGAACACGCTGATCCTCAGCGCCTCATCGGGAACGATCTCCCCCCGGACCCAGATCATCCCCGAGCCTCCAGCACGTCTCGCATGGCTCGCCCTTTGTGCAGGGTTTCCTCGTATTCGAGCTGCGGGTCGCTGTCGGCCACGATACCGCCGCCCACCTGATACGACACCCGATTCCCCTCCACCAGCATCGTCCGGATCGCAATGTTGAATGCCGAGCGGCCTCCGAGACTGTAATACCCGATCGCCCCCGTATAGAGGCTCCTCCGGGTTGGCTCCAGCTCGTCGATAATCTCCATCGCCCGGATCTTCGGCGCCCCGGTGATCGAACCCCCCGGAAAGACCGCCCGCACCACATCGATCGGCCCCACCCCTTCGCGCAATCGTCCCTCGATCGTCGCCACCTGATGATGCACGGTCGCGTAACTCTCGATCGACGATGGCTCCGTGACCCGGACCGATCCATACGCGCAGACTCTCCCCAGATCGTTTCGTTCCAGATCGACAATCATCGCCAGTTCTGCGCGATCCTTCGCACTGGCGATGAGATCGGCTCGCTGCGCCTCATCCTCCGATGGCGAAATTCCCCGCGGCCTTGTCCCCTTGATCGGCCGGGTCACGATCCGAGCCCCTTGCGTCTCGTAAAACAACTCTGGGCTGGAACTGATCACCGATCGCTCCTCATCCAGCCGCAACAGCGCAGAGTAGGGGGCCGGGCTTCTCGTGCGCAATCGGCGATACAGATCGAGCGGCACCGGAGTCCCTCTGACCTCGAACCGTTGCGAGATGTTCGCCTGAAAGATGTCTCCCGCGTGGATGTACTCCACCGCCCGGCCCACGGCCCGTCGATACCCCTCCGCCGAGAAATTGCTGACCAGCGGCGTCTCGAACCGCGATTTCGCCACACGTTCAGGAGCGTCTTGCAGCCATCCTCGCCAGCGATTCCCCCGCTCCTCGACCCGCTCGATCGGCTCGCCGAGCAGGTTCACCACCCACAGGCTGGCGGTTTCCGAGCGATGATCGACCGCCACAAACGTATCGTACAGACGAAAGAAAACGCTCGGCATCCGGCTGGCGCAAGCAGCCTTGCGCGGCACGCGCTCGATCCAGGGGGCCAGATCGTAGCCGAAGACCCCGATCAACCCCCCGAGAAACGGTGGCAAGTCGTCTCCCGTTTCACGTCCCAACTCCGCGGGCAGCGGACCTTGCAGTCCTAGCTCCTCGATCCAACGACCCAGCCGATCCAGCGGATCGCCTCGGCCGAGTTCCTCGTCGTCCCTCGGATCGAACGCAAACGTCCCCACCGGATGCGCCACCAGAATGCTCCAGCGCCCCGCATCGCCGAAGCCCGGTCCCCCTTCCAGCAAGGCCGCGCCGGGCATGCTGCCGACCCGCAGGCGGAGCCGATCGGCCGAGAGGTCCAGAGGGAATCGGAGCAGGGGGAGGCCGATCGTCGGCGGCAGGGTCTCGGGCACGGCAGCGGGGTCCGTCACGTCAACTTCGGGCGAACTTGGAAACACATCGCGACGCGATCGGTTCGAAAACGACCGCCGCCACGATACAATCCCATCAGACCAAGAGCCGACCCCCGCGCCAATTCCGCTCGATTCGAGACACGACCCCATGATCCGCTCTCCGCTCGGCATTCGCCTGCTCCCCGACCCCGACCAGACCGTCAAGGACCAGCTCCGCCAGGCCGCCCGACTCGGGGCCAAAGGAATCGTCCTCGACGCCACCGGCGACCTCAACCCCTCTCGACTTTCCGACACCGGCCGCCGCGACTTTCGCCACGCGCTGCGCACGGTTGAGGTTTCGCTCACCGCCCTGAGCCTCCCCACCCGACGCCCGTTCGACACCGACGAGCAGCTCGACGACCGCCTGGCCAAGGCCGATTCCGCCTTCGCCCTGGCCTTCGACCTCGGCGCGACGCTCGTCCTCGCCCGCGTCGGGGCCGTTCCCCCCGAGTCCGACGCTTCCCGCCGCGCCCTGTTCACCCACGCCTTGCACGAACTCGGCCGCCGCGCCGATCACCGAGGCATCCGCCTGGCCCTCGAAACCGGCACCGAATCCGGCGCTGACCTCCGCGCCTTCCTCGACACCCTCAATCAGCCCGGCCTCGCCGCCAGCCTCGACCCCGGCTTCCTCCTCCGCATGGGCCACGACCCGATCGAGGCCACCCGAGCCCTCGGCCCTCTCGTCGCCCACGCTTACGCCCGAGACGCCTCCTCCGCCTCCGACCTCGGCCCCTCCTCCGCCTTCTCCCTCCACCCCCGAGGCTTCGGCTTCCCCGCCGGCGTCCTCGACTGGGAGGAATACCTCGGCTCCCTCGAAGAAATCCACTACTCCGGATTTCTCACCATCTGGCCCGACCCCGAACGCCCCCTCGCCCCCCAGTTCCAAACCCTCGCCGACCGCTTCGCACGCTTCTGAATCACCCATCGCCTCACAATTTCACCTCCTCGATTCCCCTCGCGGGATATGATTGCGCAGCCGTCTCTCAACGTCCTCCCGTTTGTTTGATCTGTTCTGAGGAGCGTCGTCATGGCCAAGGGCAATCACAGCCAGAAGAAGGAAACCAAGAAACCCAAGAAAGAGAAGGCCAAGACCACTCCCAAGGAGCCCCAAAAGTCCTGAGCATCGCCAACCATCTGGCTCGTTCGCCGATCCTCCCTGGTCGTCGCGAGGAGGCTTCGCTCCTCAAGGCCCCATTGGGTGAGCCGATGCAAGGGCGGCCGAGGTCGAAGACCTCGGCCGCCCTTGCCGTACGATCCGATCGAGGCCCGAGTCGTCCGCTCAATCGTCCAACCGCCTTGCCGTGAACCTGACGAACCGCTCGTCGCCGACCTTCAGGCCCGTGCCCGCGTCCCAGATGATCGTCTCGCCCGGCACGACGACCCTGGCGAAGTCGGTCTCCTCCACCGTCACGTCGGTCACCTGATCCGGCAGCAAATAGCTGAAAATCCGCCACCCGTCGTATTTTTCGGCCGTCCGCTTGTTCCCTTCTCCCACGAAGTTCACCGTCACGCGGTAGGTCATCCGCACGAGATCCCCATCCTCGGTCTCGTCAACGTCGAGCGTTTCGGTCAGGGCTGGCTCGCGAGATGGCTCCACCCGAGCCTCCAGCGCCGGATCACCGTACAGGACGAAGATCCCATCGGTGAACTCCGTCCCTTGCCGGTCCCGACCGGAGACGATCTCCTCATCGAGCAAATAGTGCGACCACTGCCTGAGCAAGAACAACGACTCGGCGAACGTCCACCGCCCCTCTTGCTTCAGGAACCAGTCGGCCATGTTCCAGTTCAGCTCGTACCAGGTCGACTGGACCGCGCCGATGTACTGCCTGGCCCCGTTCTTCATCCAGGTCAACGCATACGAGTTGTTGAAGCTGTTCCGACCCGAGTTCACCACGCCGGTCAGGCAGTTGCCGACCGCCCAGTAAACCTTGGGCCTCGACGCCTCCAGGGGCAGTTCCACGCCGGGCGCGCTCATCGTGAACCGCCCGCCCCGCGCCGTCAGGTAGCCCTCGCCCCGGGGATACATCAGCATCCAGTTATGATGTCCCCCGTGGCCCGACCCGATGATCAGGTCGAACTCATCCTCCGACAGCAGCCCATGAACGTGCCGGGCGTCCTCCGCGTCGCTGGTCGGCCCTCCGGAGGAGAGCGTGAACGGCTCGCCCGGCGTCTTCTCACCCAGCTCGCCCCGGTCGCGTGTCCACTCCGTCACATACGTCCCCTCCGGCACCCAGTCCAGCCAGGCCCCGAGGGTCTTCGTAAACGCATTCCGGATCACCACCGGCTCCGCCGATGCTAGTTCCAGCGCATGCTCCTCGTCGAACCCGGTCAGGATTCCCCAGATCGCATCCACATACGGATCATCGTCGAGGTTCCGACAGAACGCATTCGCCACCAGGGCAAATTCCGGGAAATCCTCGGTCGGCTCGCAAACGAAGCACACATACCTCGGGTGATACGCCCCCACCCGGTCGCGGACCTCCTCCGGCGACTCGTCGTAGGCGAACACCTTCCCGCCGTGTTTCGCTTCCAGCGCCCCAACAACCTTGCCCCACGGACCTTCCGCCACCTCCCTCCTCACGACGATCGCATACCTCCCTCCTTCCTCTCCCGCCCCTGCCTCCCCGGCCATCGCGACGAGCCCGACCACCGCCACCAGCCCCGCGATACAGATCCGAGTCATCATACCCCTCCCCAGGAGAACCGCGGCTTCGATAAGGTCAATGGGCCGATCGTACCCGCTCGACCGGTCAGGGGCACGAACGAAATGCCCCGGTCAGCCTCGCAAATTCTACTGTGTGGAGCTCCGCTTCGGCGTTCCCAACGGAGGTCCACACAGCGGACCCTACGAAGCTGGGGGTCAGGATGGCCCCAGCCACACCCGCCGGCAGGTTGGTGGTCTGCAGCGAACTAGTCGTTATACTCTATTGATCGATTAGTAGCTCTCACTGCTTTCACTATTGACTGGGTGGTCGATGGCAACTCGAACCAGACCGAAACCCTCCGCGGTTGACAAGGCTGTCAGTCGAGCGAAGCGTATTGCATTGTTTAATCACAAGGGCGGCGTCAGCAAAACTACAACGACCTTCAATCTTGGTTGGATGTTAGCTTCCAAGGGGCATCGCGTAGTGATGGTAGATGCCGACCCACAATGCAACCTGTCAGGGCTGGTCCTCGGGTACAAGGGGCAAAACGAGTTCGAGTCATTCTATGAGAATCAGCCTCAGCGCAACATCCGAGCCGGATTGTCGCCCGCGTTCGAGTCGCGACCTAAAGAAATCGAGGCAATCGAATGCGTTCCTGTCGAGGGAAATACCAACCTCTTCCTACTCCCCGGTCACATCCGGCTGTCGGAGTATGAGGTGAGTCTCGGGATGGCACAAGAGTTGTCGGGTACTATTCAAACACTTCAGAATCTACCTGGGTCGCTCTCCTATCTGCTAGAAAAGACAGGCCAGAGGTATCGGGCGGAATTCATTTTAATCGACCTGAACCCGAGCCTGAGTTCCATTAATCAAAATCTGGTTATGACAAGTGATTTTTTCATCGTGCCTGCCAGCCCTGATTACTTTTCGGTCATGGCCATTGACTCTCTCACTACTGTCTTCCCTCGGTGGAGAGCGTGGGCTCGGCAAGCGAGCTCGATGAGCGTCTTTCGCGACGCAACGTATCCGCTTCCGACGACGATCCCTAAGTTCCTTGGCACAATCATTCAGAAATACCGGATCAGGGTCCAAGCTGGCCACGACGAGGAAGAGCTTGGTGCACCGTCGAGCGGTACACCCGCCATGGGATTCCAAAAGTGGATCGATGAGATCAATTCGACCGTGCGAAAGAAGTTTGTGCCTATGCTACGCCGTGAGGAAATGATGCTTGACGATCAAAAGTATCGTCAGCAGGGTATTGAAAAGGACTATTGTCTCGCAAGCGTATCAGAATTTAACAGCCTCATCGCCAAGTCCCAGGAGCACCAAGTGCCAGTTTATCAACTCACCGACCAGCAGATCGGCTTGACGGGCGTCGTCCTGGAAAGGACTCTTAAATCGAAGAACATGTTCGAAGCGATCTTCAACAAGTTGGGTGAGATGGTGGTCGAGCTGACTAGCGATGCAGTCGGCACATAATCAACTAGTTGCGAATTTGGCCCGGGCTCGTGACCTAAGGGGGCTCTACGTTACCCTGAAAGCGACGACGGCACCGGCGCTGGATCTAACGGACATCCTGCGAGCAGCGATTGTCTCGGCAGTTAGCGCGTTCGACGCATTCATCCATGAAATTGCTAGGGTCGGTATGGTCGAGATCTACCAAAATGCTCGCCCGAGAACAGATGCTTTTAGGCGTTTCTCCGTTCTGATGGACAATGTCCTCCAGGTCGTCTCTACCCCGTCTAGCACGCAATGGCTGGAAGAAGAGATCAGGCGTCAACATGGCTGGTTAAGTTTCCAGCAGCCTGACAAGGTGGCCGACGCGATTCGTCTCTTCTGCGGCAAAGAGCTTTGGAAGGAAGTCGCCGACCTGCTGGAGATAGACTCTAAGTCGGCGAAGAATCGTTTAGCACTCATCGTTGATCGCAGGAATAAGATTGCCCATGAGGCCGATATGGACCCCAGCTCGCCAGGAGCTCGCTGGCCAATAGATGAAGAGATCGTTCAAGAAGCGATTGATGCGATTGAAGAAATCGCTGGTGCTATTTATCGAGTGGTTACTACTACTGACTGAATCTCTGTACCTGAAGCGAATGTGGTCTGCATCAGCCGGAATGCCCTCCGGGTGCCGGAGGGGTAGTAGGCTTCGGGAACAGGCCCGCGAGTGGCCCGGGCAACTGACCTCCGCCTGAAACGTCTCACCAACCCGTGCCGTAGCATCAGCCCGGTTCCCCCGCTCCCTGGCCCTGGGAGGTGTGTCTTCGCGGACTCGACACACCCTACGGGACTCCCGTCCCCCCGAATTCCCGATTGGGTGACTACCCCTGCCAATTTTCCCGATGATAAGGTCGAGGACCTCGCCCGACCCCCCCGTCCGTCTCGATCCCACGAAACTGACCCGAGGGAGCCCCACGCCGGAAGCGCCCCCCATGGTGTCGCCCTGCCTCTCTGCCGACCTCACTACCCCTCTGTGCCCCTTCCGCGCAGGTCGTCGGTCGTCTTCGTCACGCACTTTCGCCACGTTCCGCGCCCGATTCCCGAAACGAACCTCGGCGAATCGCCTGAATTCCTTTTCCTTAATCCACTTGCCGCAATCCTCCCCCTTTGCTCACCAGCGCACCGTCCGCGCGCGGCTCGGCGCACCACACGCGCATCGCCGGTTCTTTCTCGCCTTCCCACTCCCCTCCCATCCGTGTTTCTTCCGTGCTTCCTCCGTGGATCCTGCTTCCGCGCGCCGATTCCCGAAACGAAGGCACTGTCGCATTCGGGCTGTTACGGTCCATTTTCGGGTTGACAGTTTTCGGTGCCGAAACTCGGCACATGATCGACGCAAGTCATTGCGATTGCGTGGCTTGTCCGCGCCGAAAAATGGCGTGTCGAGCTGGCGAACTGTCAACCCGCTCTTCCCGCCGATGCGACAGTGCCCGAAACGAATCGCGCTCGATTATCAGAACTTTTTTCAATCTAACGGCTTCCGTTCGTTTCCTCCCGCGTCTCTCCGGCGCACCGTCCGCGCACCAATGGCCCCCCGTTCGATCGTCACCCCCTTCCCACTCCCTTCCCATCCGTGTTTCATCTGTGTTCCATCCGTGGCTCCTTTCTCCGCTGACCGATTCCCGAAACGAACCGAAGCCGATCGCCGCAACCCCTTTCCCTTGATCGCCTTGCTTCGTGAGATCCCGAGCGTGCCCGAGCGCACCAACCGCGCACCAAGGGGCGCACCCCTGGCGCATCGGGGCCGATCGGTCTGGTATGATGCGGCTCGTGTCCCGCTCGCCCGGCGCGAGCCCGCACCGCGTCCCGTTCCGACCGAGCAAGGCGATCCCGCGATGGCGACCGACCCCGAGCAATCTCCGGACGACCCCAACCCGAACCCGATCACCCCGACCACCCCCCCCGGCGAGCCCGAGGAAGGGACGACCGTCGAATCGATCGCCCCGACCCTCGACGGCGAAGACACCTCGGCGTCGGACCTCCCGCCCGAGGAGGAGCAGGGACAGCCCCTCGAACAGACCGAGCCTGCCCCGCCTGCCGAGCCAGAGCCGACCGGGCCGAAGCGCCGCGTCGTGGTCATGATCGCCGACAGCGGACGGCGTCCCGAAGACCCGATCGACGAGGCCGAGGCCCTCATCGTCTGGTCGGCCGTTTCCGCCGCCTGGCACCCGAACATCCTCGCCCGACTCGACGAGATCCCGATCGTCGAGGATGTCGATGCCCCCGGCGTCCCCGCTCCTGGGGAGGTCCGCCTGATCGCCGGAAGGGGGGTTGGTCACGTCAATTACGGCTATCGGGAACAGGCGTCGGAGATCGGCGTTCCGGTCCTGGCTATCGAGGCCGGGGAATCGGATCGGGATGGCCTGGCCCGCCTCATCCTCGAAGCCCTCGAACCCGGCGCCGACCTCGGCTCGACCGACGATCCGACCGTCCTCGACTTCTACGCCCTCGGTTCCGCTCGCTGGTGGGTCCGCGACCTGACGATCGGCATGGAGCACGTCGATTGCCTCGATGCCGCCAGCCTCTCCCGAGAAGTCATCGGCGGAGCCAGGGCCTGGCAATCGGGCGACGCCACCGGCGCATCCAACCGCCTGCGGGCCGCTTTCGAACTGCTCACCGAGTCCCGAGAGCGCTACTACCCGGTCGATTCCTTCGTGGTCGATCTGCACCTGCTCGACGCTGCGTCCCCCGCCGACGCCCTGACCGACCCCCTGGAGGCCCGCACCCCGTTCACGATCCTCGCCCCTGCCCAGGCCGTCGCGGCGATCGCCGAGAAGAACCCGGACGACATCGCCCGCCTCCGCGCCGCAATCGACGAAGGCTGGGCCGATGTCATCGGCGGCCCCTTCGCCGAGACGGGCGAGGGGCTTCGGCCGGTCGAAACCATCCTCTGGCAGTTCCGCGAAGGGGCCTCGACCTACCGCCAGCACCTCGACGACCGCACGGTCGAGACCCTCGCCGGCCGCCGCTTCGCCCTCTACCCGATGCGCCCCCAGATCGCCAAGCGCTTCGGATTCCGCTACGCCCTCCATCTGGCCTTCGACGACGGCACCTTCCCCGTCTCCCGAGAGTCGAAACGGCTCTGGGAGTCTCCCGAAGGAGCCAACCTCGAATCCCTGACCCGACCCCCGCTGGCCGCCGACCGTAACGCGACCGCCCTGACCCTCGCCTGGGAGATGGCCCGCTCGATGCGGGACGATCACGTGGCCACCCTCGGCCTCGTTCACTGGCCGGATCAGGTGACCGAGTGGTTCCGCGACCTGCGACGATCGGCCCTCTACTCCCCCGTCCTCGCCCGCTGGGCCACCATCGGCGACTACTTCCACCTGACCGATCGGCCGTACGAGGTCCTCCGCCCGAAGCTCGACCAGTACGCCACCCCCTACCTGGAGCAGGCCGTCTCCAAGGGCGACCCGAGCCCGATCGGTCGTCGTGCCAGGCACTTAAGGCTTCGAGCCCGGCTCGATCTGGTCGAAAGCCTCCGGTCGCTGGCCGCCTCGCTCGACTTCGTCGGCGCCCCCTTGCCCGACGAGGAGGGGCCGCTCCCGGCCGGGGCCTCCGCCATCACCGAGGCCGAGCGCCTGCTCGAAACCGGCATGCTCGACGAGGCCGAGGCCGCCATCGCCGCGCTCGAATCCCAATGGTCCGCCGAGGCTGCCCGCCGCGTCGTTCCCCCGACCGGCGAGCCCGAGGGGAACGGCTCGGAGGGGGCGGAGCAGGGGGGGGCCTTGATCCTCAACCCCCTCTCGATCCCCCGCCGCGTCTCGGTCGTCCTGCCCGACACCCCCAACCCTCCGCCCAGCGAAGGCCCCGTCCGGGCCTCCCAGTTCACGGCCAAGGGGACCGAGGCGGTCGTTACTCTGGCCGGGTTCGGCTACGCCTGGATTCCTCGCAACCCCGCCTCATCCGTCCAGCCTGCGGGGATGTCCGAGACGGTCCACGCACGAGGCCGGGTCCTCCGCAACGAGATGCTCCGCCTGGAGATCGACGAGGCGACCGGCGGTCTCCGCTCCCTGATGGGAGCCAACGACGACGAGCCCCGCCTCGGCCAGCAGCTCGTCATCGCCGGCATCAGCCAGACCGATAAGAAAGGACAACTCCGCCACAGCCGGATGAAAGCCTCGTCGGTCGAGGTCGAGTACGGTGGCCCGGCCCTCGTCCAGGCCGTTTCCACCGGCCAGATCCTCCACCCGATCGAGGACCAGCCGCTCGCCTCCTTCCGCCAGCGCTTCCGCCTCTGGAGCGGTCGGCCCGTGCTGGAGATGGAGATCGAGCTGTCCGACCTCGACGAGACCTGGCTGGCCTCGATCGCCAATGGTCCCGCCTGGTCGAAATATCTGGCCAGCCGATGGGCCTGGCCCGACGCCAACGCCACCCTCCGGCGTTCCTCCCTGCTCGGCCTTCAGTCCACCACCGCCGATCGGCCCGAGACGGCCGAGGTCCTCGACATCACCGCCCGTCGCCAGCATACCGCCCTCCTCTTCGGCGGCCTGGCTCACCACCAGCGGCACGGTCAGCGGATGCTCGATACCCTGCTCGTCGCGGGTCGGGAGTCGGAGCGGACCTTCAGGCTGGGCATCGCGCTGGACCTGGAGCACCCCTTCCAGGCAGCGCTCGACCTGCTCTCTCCCCCGGCCCTCGTGCCGACGACCGGAGGCCCGCCGCGATCGGGCCCGGCCGGCTGGTTCTTCCACCTCGACGCCAAATCGGTGGCCGTCACGCGGGTTGAGCCGGTGATCCTCGACGGTGGCGAGGGGCGCGGCCTGGCCTTCCACCTGCTCGAAACCGGGGGCCGCTCGGTTCGCTGCAAGCTCCGGCTGTTCCGCGAGCCCGTCTCCGCCCGTCAGACCGACTTCCACGACGAGCGGATCGTCGAGCTCTCCGTCCAGGGAGACGCCGTCCAGCTCGACCTGACCCCTCACGAGCTGGCCCGGGTGGTCGTTACCCTCGGTTGACGTTGACGCAATCGGTCGGAACCCGATGATGGAGGCCCGGCCCGAGCGATCCCAACCGGCTCGGGCCATCCCTTCGTCGGGGGTTCCTCTCCGACCCCGGATTCCTGACCTCGACCGCGGCAAGGAGGCCCGGCGCATGGCTCGCGTCCAGATCCTGGTAGTCCTCTTGGCCTGGTGGGCGTTCGGCCCGCTGATGCCGACTCGCGCCGAGTCCACCGAATCAACCCCCCCGGCCGAACAGGCCCCCACCGAGGCAACCCCTGCTGCACCGGTGCCCGCCCTGGGGTCTCCCCCCCCCTCGAACCCCGCCGAGCAAATCGCCCAGCTCTCGGCCTCGATTGCCGAGGACACGAAGCGTCTGGAGGCACTCCGGATCGAGGTCGAGACAGCCCGATCCGAGGTTGACCAGGCTAATAACGAGTTCCGGACCATTGATCAGCAGCACCGCGAGCTCTCGGAGCAACTGGCCGAACGCCAGCAGAAGGAGCTGCCCACCGAGGAGATTGCCGAGGACCTCGAAGCCCTGACTCGATCCCGAGCCCTGGCCGATGAACGTCGGGAACTGGCCGCCACGTCCCTGAAGACCTTCAACGAACAGATCGCCACCCTGGAAACGAAGCTCCGCCAGAGCGATCAGGCCCTCAAGCGATTGCTGGGCGAGCAGCCCAAGCCCGCGCCGACTCCGGAAACCCCCGAGCCGGCGACCGCCCCGGCCGAACCCGCGCCCCCCTCGGCTCCGGCAGCCGCGGAGGAGCCGGAGGCCCCCGCGGCCGAGCCTGCGGCCTCGATCCCCGGGCTTCCGAATCTTGAGGAAATGGCTGGTGCCGCCGGAAAGGAACTGGCCGTCCGACCCACCTTCGGCCCCAACCCGAACGATCCAAAGCTCAAGAAAGCCCGAGAAGCCGCCCAGACCTCGGCCGACTTGCTGGAACAGGCGGAATCCGAGGTCGTCGAACTGACCGAGCGTCTTCGCACCCTCGATGACCAGATCCGCAACGAAGAGCAGGTTCTCGAGACCGCACGTCGCACGATCGACAACGCCGAAGCCAGCGGAACCGAACTGGCCCGCGACTACCAGGACAAGCTGTTCGGCGGCGCCAATGGCGGCGAACTCCGTGAGCTGCAAGGCCGCATTCGAGAGAACGAGCGCCGGCTTCTCCAGGCTCGCGCCGAATCCCGCCAGCACAGCGACGAGATCATCCGCCTTCAAGCCGAGCGCAGCGAGATCGCCTCGCAACTTCAGCTCGCCCGCTGGCGGGCCGAAACGGCCCGCTCGCAGTTTTCCGAGGCGGAATCAACGCTGAAGCGAATGGAAAACCCATTCGCGCCAGAGAATCTCATCAACTGGACACTGCGTCATGGCGTGAACATCGTTGCGATCATTGTCGGGATGCTCTTGCTCCGTTGGGGCTCTCGCCTGATCAGCCGTCGGATCGTCAGCCTGATGAGCCAGCGGGGCCAGCGCGGAACGACGGCGGAAAAGGAGCACCGGATTTCGACCCTCGTGGGGGTCTTCGACAACGCCGCGTCGGTCGCGGTGGTGGTCGGGGGCATCCTGATGATCTTCCAGGAACTGGGCGTGCCGGTCGGGCCGTTGCTGGGCGGTGCGGCCGTACTGGGCCTGGCAATCGCCTTTGGTGCCCAGAACTTGATACGAGACTTCTTTTACGGGTTCGTGATCCTTCTGGAAAACCAGTACAAACTCAACGACGTGATCCGGATTCAAGGGATCGCCGGTCAGGTCGAGGCCATTACCTTGCGGGTGACGGTCTTGCGCGACCTGGAAGGATGCGTCCATTTCATCCCCAATGGCGAGATCACCAAGGTGACGAACATGACGCACGGCTGGTCCCGTGCGCTGTTTGAGGTCGGTGTCGCCTACAAGGAGAACGTCGACCGGGTGATGGACGTGATCATGCAGGTCGGCAAGGAATTGCGGCAGGACCCGCAGTATCGGATGCTCATTCTTGAGGATCCGACGATGCTCGGGGTCGATGCCTTTGCCGACTCGGCCGTGGTCATCAAGTTCTTTATCAAGACGCGTCCGCTGCAACAGTGGACCGTGAAGCGAGAGCTGCTCCGACGGCTCAAGAACACGTTCGACGAGCTGGGCATCTCGATTCCGTTCCCCCACCGAACGATCTACCACGTCCACGATGAGGGCCACTCCCACCTGGCTCACGAGCCTCATCTGAGTGGAGGCGACGAGATCATCGTCGCCGGGCGAGCCATGCCGGACGCAGCGGGAGGGCGCTAGCAAGTGGGGGCCCCCGGTGGAGTCCGGGGCGGTCGTTTGCGTACAATACGGCTCGGGAGCCGGGTCGGTCGCTCAAGACCGACCCGCATCCATGTCTCTCGTGTTCCGCACCGATCGCTCTCAGGGAGTCCGCACCGTGAATCGCTTGATCCTAGGGACCATCGCCTCGATGGGACTGACGCTCGCCTTCGTTCCGGCCTTGCAGGCCCAGGACGCCAACACAGACGAAACGCAGACGGTCAAGGCCGGTGGTCTCTCGTTCGAGGTTCCTGCCTCCTGGAAGGTCAATCAGCCCCGGAGCCAGATGCGCCTGCTGGAGATCGCCGTACCGCCGGTGGACGGAGACGAGAAGCCGGGTGAACTCGTCCTCTTTGCCTTTCCCGGTGGTGCCGGCACGGTGCAGATGAACGTCCAGCGCTGGCAGCAGCAGTTCTCCACCGAAGACGGCTCTCCCCCCGACATCAAGACCGAGACCATCAAGGTTGGCGATGCCGAGATTACCCTGGTCGAGGCTGCCGGACGCTACCGGACCCAGATCCCGACGCCGGTCGATGAACCGAACTTCCGCCTGATCGGCGGGATCTACCCCACGGCCCGCACCGGATATTTCTTCAAGCTCGTCGGCCCCGACAAGACGATTCAGGAGGCCGGCCCTGCGTTTCGGGCAATGCTGAAATCCATGAAGATGTCTCGTTGATATCATTCAATTTGGTGATTCGGCGTTGCGTCGGAGCCTGGTCACGGTCTGATCGGGGTGGCCCGATCGGACCGTGTTCCTGCGCCGACCGGGACGCCGAGGGGTGGCGATCGCCGACCTGAGGGGGCTATCCTGAAAGGTGTCGGTCCCGCGCCCTTGGCCTGGCAAGGGGCGCAACCTTTCGGAGCGCCCTCCCATGTCGTTCACCACGATTTATTGCGCCCGGTGTACCTCCGAGAATCACGCCTCGGCTCGGTTCTGCGAGAGTTGCGGTCTGCCGCTGGGCACGGTCGAGCCCGACGCCGAAGCGGCGCAGGAAGCGCTCGGCCCGTACGAGGTGCCTGATCCGGCCGATCCGGATACCTCTCGGGTGATCCAGGACTTCGCCTCACGGAGTGGGTATGAGGTCCACCCGGCTGGGCACGGCTATCGCCTGGTCGTGCCGATGGCTTCGGATCGTCGGCAGGCGGTCTACGTCGGCTATGTCGGGTCGGATCGCGACGGGAGGCCGATCATCGCTTTGGTTTCGGTCTGCGGCCCGGCCAACCATCGAGACAGCCCGACCTTGCTGAAGCTCAACGCCGTGACGGTTGAAGGGCACTTTGCGATCAAGGTGCTTCGAGGAGAAGAATACTACGTCGTCATCCGAAACCTCACCCCCGAGATGGCGTACGAGACCGATGCCGCGAGTGTCGTCAGGCACATCGCTGAACTCGCCGATGGGTTGGAGGATCGTCTGACCCGTGGTCGCGACCTGTTCTGAGCGGGATTGGCCCGGTTCGGTGGAGATCGCATCGAGGCGATAGATGGCAATTGTCCCGTCGTCGGTTAAGCGATCGGGGGTGATTCCGTCGAGGACCCGAAAGTAATGGTCCGGTCCCCACGGACCGTGTTGCAGCGACGCGGAGACGGCGACGAACCGGGTGGTTGGCGCGAACTGATCGGGCAAGTCGGGCTGAATCGCTCCGGCGTCGATGACGTGTCGCGTGCCGATGACGCCGTAGTGTGCCGGGTCGGTATCCCCGAAGTAGTACGTCGTGAGGTCTTCATACGCAGGGTCATCGCGCTGAATCCGAGCCAGCAATCGGGCCCCTTGTCCCCAGTCAAGGTTCGAGTCGGCCAGGATGTGCCGGCCGCCGATCGGCCCCCCAGCCAGGACGTTGAAATACGACAACTCGTAGGGGTGAATGCTCGCGACCGCGATCAGCTGGCCGATCAGGCCGATGGCCGCGAGCCTGCGCCACGGCCAGGCGCCTTCGGCGAGTTTTGAGACCCAGACGATCGCCAGCGGAGCCAGCGGAAACAGATACCTCAAGCCGTAATTGCGCTTCGATCCAAGGGCTGTGAGGATGAGCATGGTCACGAGGGTCACGCCGATGACCACCTCGTCGCTCGTCGGCTTTCGCCAGCCGAGGCGAAGCTGTTTGAGCCCGTCCGCCGCCCGACCGCCGGCCAGGAGCCAGAAGCCGAGCGGAACCTTTACGCTCATGGCAATCAGGTAATAATACCACCATCCTTGCATGCGTCGTTCCCCGAGCAGGTAGCTGACCCCTCCCGAGCGTTGGTGGACCATCTGGATAGCCAGGGCGACGTAATCCTGGGGCCATTTTCGCTCGACGAGCCAGACCAGCCAGGCATCGACCCCTGGACCGAAACGGCCGTCGAGTGCCGGGTGCGAGGACCCGACGCGGGCCGAGGGGCTCATGGTGGCGAAGCCGGTGATGGTCAGGTCGGTGGCAATCAGGACGAGACCGAAGACGAGCATCCCTCCCGCGACCCGCGTCAGCAGGCGAACCGGCCGCCGATCTCCTGAGAGGATGCGATCGGTCACCCAGGCCAGGGCCAGGATCGGCGGCAGAAGGATGGTCGTGAACTTGCACGAGAAGGCGATTCCGGCGGCCAGCGCCGAGCCTAGGAACATGCGTCGATCTCCTGTTTCCAGAAACCGAGCGAACAGGACGCTGGCCACGACCCAGAACAGGAGCAAAGGGAATTCCATGGTGATCAAGGCGCCGTGGGCGAGCAGGTTCGGGCTCATCGCGAACAGCAGGGCGGCCATTGCGGCGGCCCTCGGGCCGTAAACACGGCGGGCCCAGAAGCTGGTCAGCAGCAAGGCGGCGAGCCAGATCCAGAGGGCACCGAGCCGGACCACTGGCAGCATGGCCGCTTGGTGGGTAATCGGGTCGTCGATCCAGTGCCCTCGGCCGATCTGGTCGAGGAGCCAGAGCGTCGGGGCTTGCTGGAGCTTGAGAAAGGTCATCGGCGATCCCATCCGGCCGATCGTTTCCAGATCGCCGGTGCGCCACCACTGCGCGGCCAACTCCAGGTAAGCGACCTCGTCGTAGGTGGCCGAGGAGCGTCCGAGGGAGTGGATCAGGAGTCCCAGGCCCAGGGCCGCCGCCAGCAAGGTGACGGCGATCCAGGCTTGGTCCTGAACGATTGAACGGAATCGCTGAGGTGTTATCACGTTGGGCATCCTGCCTGCGCCGCGGCCGAATCCTCACCACTCGAAGACGCGGCTTGATCGTTCCAGATCGCGTAACTCGTCAAGGTCTGGGGCCAGCGACTGCTCTCCTCGGACCCGACGCAAGACGTGGTCGATCATCAAGGAGGTGGCCGAACCGCCGGAGATCGGCTCGCGGATCAGGTCCGCTCCAAGAGACCAGGCCAACCGTCCCGATCGGTCGATCCGAGCCCGACCGCGCTCGGTTTCGACGAGCATCTTGACCCCTTCACCGGCCTCTTCTGGCTCGGGAGTGGTTGAGCCACAGACGAGGCTGAGCCGCGCGGTTGCCCCCTGGGAGAAGTCGATCGAGACGACCCGGACCTGGCGGCCCGGCCGGTCGGATTTCCGGACGAGCCTCGCGTTGAGGGGATTGGCCTGGACCAGGGCCCGGCAGCGGTCGATGAGGCCGATGGCGGCATCGGCAGGGGAGGAGCGGTCGGGCTCGAGCGTCGCTGGGCTTGATCCGGCCGCCGCGAGCCCCTTGACCAGAACCCGGCGGGCCGGACCGAGCTCGGTGGCCAGCAACTCGCGCAGGCGGAGCATCTCCGGCGCGAATCGGCTGGTCAACTCGGTCATGACGAGCGGGGGAGGGTCGGAGGGGACCTGGTTCAGCCGACTCAGTTCGTCGAGCGTGGCGCGATGGCCGGCCGAGGTGAAGACCGGTTTTCGCCGTTCGATCGCGACTCGAAGCGGCCAGAGCCCGAACCAGAGGGGATCGAGCAGGAAGACAATCTCGACATCGGGTCGTTCGATCAGGTGGGTCAGGCCCTCGACCGTGTCGCAGCCGATGCGGTCGGCCTCGGCCTCGGCCCGGTGGGCGACCGCATCGCAGACAGCCACGACCCGCGCCCGGCCTCCGGGCCGGATCAGGGCGGCTCGGTAGCGCTCGGTCCACTGACGGCCAAGGCCGATGACTCCGATCCGGACTTCGTTCGACGCGCCCAACTGACTCAACGCTCCTGCTCCTTGTCGCCCAGACCTCCTGGATCGGCCGATTATTGCCGGGAATGGCGGATTCGCCTAGTCGGACTCGGAACGAGGGCATTCAATCGTTGTTGGAAGAATTCGGATCGACTCGTGGGATCGTATTTGCTGGCCGTGGAAGAATTCCGTAAGATTGGGAAGTGATCCGACAATCCTTGTTGCCTGGCGAACGTTCAGTCCGTTCGATTCGTACTCGAGAAATTGGGTGCGGGTCTGGAATGCTCGACGATCCCGTGTGGCGAGGATACACTCACGAGACGATACTCCCCCTCGCTTCGTGCCCGCCCGCCCCGCGTTCCCCCCTTAATTGGTTTGCTCGTTCCGCCGACCATCGAGCGCCCCCCGCCAGGCACCGAGAGCCAGGTGACGAGATTATGGCAACCGTGTCCAAGAAGCCGTCCTCCCCATCGCCGAAGCCCCGAGGCCAGAAGACGGACGGGTCGGATCGCAGCGGCGAAGGCCCGATCCTCCGCGCCTTCAATGCGATTTATCGCTTCCTCGCCTCGTTGAAACTGGCGATTTTCAGCCTCTCGACGCTGGTCGTCGTCTTGACGATTGGCATGTTTTACGAGCGAAGCTACGGCAACGCCGCCCTGCAGCAATACTTCTACCGGACCTGGTGGTTTGGTCTGCTGCTGGCCATGCTCGGGATCAACATTCTGTGCGCCGCCACCATTCGGTTCCCGTGGAAGAAGCGGCAGACCGGGTTCGTCGTGACCCATGCGGGGTTGCTGGTGGTCCTGGTGGGGTCCTGGTTCAGCTTCCAAACCGGCGATGAAGGCCAGGTGGCGATGTCGGAGGGAGATTCCTCGACCGCCCTGGTTCGAGTCAATGACTACGCCTTGCGGGTTCAAACGGTCGACGAGGCGTCACAACGCAGCGTCCAATCGTTGCTTCGGGACATTTTCACGGAAATCTCCCAGGATCACGAGCATAGCGAGGGAGCCGAGGACGAAGGGTTCCACGATCTCCAAGATCAGATCGCTCGCTTGAGCCGCGATCCGGCCCCGAATCCGGCGGCGTTGCGCGACTTGGCCCGGATGGCGGCCATGCCCGCCTCGTATCGGGAGGATCTGGAGACCCTGGCGTCTCGGATCGAGGGGAAGTCGTACGCGTTTCGGTTCTTCCCCGGCCCGAGGCAGTGGGAGGACGGGCGATCGGAAGTCATCACACGCCCGGGTGATCCGTTCCAGCTGGAGGTGACGTCGTTCCTTCCATCGGCCATTGGCAAGCGCATTGCCGAGCCTGCGGCTCGTGGCGTGCCGATGATCAAGGTTCGGATGGAAATGACGCCGCCGAACATGCTCAGCCCGATGGACCCCTTCGCCGATCAGTTCGTCATCGACGAAAATCGCTGGATCGCCGCCAACGACCTGTTCAAGCGAACGGTCCAGTCGCTTCCCCCGGCGGCCCGCCTGGTCTTCCAGCACGTCAAAGGGGGAATCGAGGGGCGCGAGGCGGTGAACGACTTCCTCGAACTGCCGGAAAACGGCACGGTCGAGGCAGCCCGATTGCACTACGAGGACAATACGGGCCGCACCCAGACCGCCACGTTCTTCCCGGCGACAGAAATCTGGGCCTTGCCCGATGGCACCGAGGCCAAGGGCCGCACCGTGACCCTGCCCAACAGCGAATTGAGGGTCACGTACAATCTTTCCGGGTCGCTCAATGATGAGAGCATACGGCCACGCCTCCTCTCGGCCCGCTTCGACGTCAGGCCGAGCGGCCGGGATGCGCCGTCCCGGCCGATCTCCCTCGGCAGCTTCCTGCTGGCGATCGTCGAGTACACGAAGGATGATCAGATGCCCCTGGCCGAGTTTGCCGTGTCGAAGGGAGAGGGGCCGGAGATCATCCACTGGGCCGTGCCGATTCCTTCGTCCGCCCTGCCGCCGATGAGCTTCGAGGCGTCCGATCAGCCGAACCTCTATCAGCCGGCGTCTCCGCTGGTCCGGATCGGCTACTACAAGCCGTTGCAGTTCGCGGAAGGGATGCAGGGGCTGAAGGGGTCGATCGAGGTCCTCGCTGTCGGCGAGAATGGCCTCTTCTTCCGCGCGCTCAATGCGGAAGGGATTCAGAACAAAGGAGAGCTCACTCCCGGCGAGATGACCGATACCTTTGGCGGTGAGAATCGGGCGATGCAAGCCTCGTTCGCGGTCGATGAGTTCCACGACTCGGCGATGCCCCGTTTCACGTACGTCTATCGGGAACTACCGGTTTCTCAGGCGGGCCAGGGGGTTCCGGCCGCCCGGGTGAAGCTGACCCATCGGGGTGAAAGTGACGATCGCTGGGTCTTGCTCTCAAGCACGCCGTCGTTGAAGCCAAACCCCGGGGCGGTCGAGACATTCAACTTCGATCAGGCGACCTATAACGTCTCCTTCGATATGGACCGCGGCGAGTTGCCATTTACCCTGCGCCTGGTCGACTTCCGTCGTCGGTTCGATCCCGGGACGCGGCAGCCGAGCCACTACGAAAGCGATGTGTTGCTCTACGACCAGGAGCAAGGGATCGACGGCGAATTGGTCACCATCTCGATGAACGAGCCCCTGTCGCACCGAGGGTATACGTTCTATCAGTCGAGTTTCAACCCGCCGACCAATTCGAGCGGCGAATTCGTTTCGATTTTCCAGGTGCGTTACGACCCGACCTGGCAGATTATTTACATTGGCTGCTTGATGGTGGTGCTGGGAACGTTCTTGCAGTTCTACATGCGTGCCGGAATCTTCACGGATGGCGGCAAGCGAGAACGGGAACGAGCCATCAAGCGCGGGCAAGATCCGGGGGAAGCTCCCCCCAAGCCCCGCGACGACGACCTTTTGTAAGACGTGCGACCTGAGAGGCCCCGGCCGCGCCCGACCCTCCCCCCGATCCGGGATTGCCGCTCCGACGCGGCTCCCGGCCTGCCTTCGAGGCGACGGACCCGCTCTCCCCACTTCTCCCAAGAAAGGCGACCGGACCCATGAGCATGCTCCGTAGTCCTGCCAGGACCTGGATCGGCCTGGCGATGGCCCTCGCAACGCTGGCCGCCCCGAGCGTCTCGAGGGCACAGTCTGAGGGCTCCTCCTCCCAGACCTCACCCGACGAATCGGCCTACCGGGCGCTCGGTCGCCTGGTCTTGATGCACGAAGGCCGGCGCAAGCCGCTCGACACCGTCGCCCGGCAAGAAGTCAAGGCCGTCACCGGCCGGCAATCGTTCGAGCCGATCGGCCCGGACGGGACGATCGGCCCTGAGTGGGGGCCCGTCGCCACTCTGTTCAGTTGGTCTAACGCGCCGGACTACTGGGACGATCAGCGGTTCATCCTGGCCGAGTACCTCCCCCTCCGCCGGATGCTTCTTTCCAGCTCGATTGGGTCGCTGCTGCAAGCGGTTGCCGATGACCCTGAAACGTCCGAGAGTTTGAAAGAACGAGTGCAGAGCATCCTGGATCGACAGGACGAGGTTGAAGGGCCCGACGGAATTGCCACGGTCGAGGAACTGAAGTCGATAGCCCGCGATGCCGGCCTGCCTGACTCGCTTCAGGACCCAATCGAAGCCCTGGCCCATCGGATCGATGGGCACGAGAAATTCCTCTCCCCTCGGGAGCTGGAAGAGGCGACCGTGCCGATCCAGGGGCGACAGGTTCGCTTCGATCAGTGGTATATTGATATTGCCATGCGGTCGCGGCCCGATCCGAAGACCAACATTCCGCCGACCCTCAGCCCCCTGGAAAAAAAGGTGGGCGAGGTCTTCAATCGTCTCACCCGTTACCAGGCGATTCGGGGTGATCACGGCTCCGGAATGCTTGGCGCGGAGGTCGATGTGGATCGCCTGATCCCTCGCCCGGCCAACGCCCGCTACATTGAGTTTCTCGGCAGCGTTCGAGCCAAGTACGACGCCTTCGTCGAGGCGAACAAGGAGACGCTGAATCTGCCGATGATCGACCGCGTCAAGCGCGATATGCGCGACGTGAAGGTCATCACGCTGGAAGCCCCTGGTGGCCAGGAATTCCGGCTCGATCAGTTCCTTGCCGTGCTGGTGGACGTTCCGGGAGCGGACTTTAATCCGGTCGAACGTGATGCCCTGTCGACACTGGCCGAGTATTACGGCGACCTTCCCGCCGAGGACCGCAAGGTTCCCGGCACCGACGACGACGCCGATGAGCAACTGCTGGCCTGGCTCAAGGCCGACGCCGACTGGGCACCGGTGGCCTTGATCCTTGACAGCGACCTCGACGAACTGGCCGAGGCTGGTTACGACCGCGACGAGGTGAGCCGCTTCCGCGAAGCGATTCTCGCCGCCAAGGATGCCGAGGCCGACGAACCGGGATCACTCACCGCCGATCAGGCCGAAGCCGTGGTGGCCTCGACCCGAGCCCTTGCCGCCGACCTGAGTACCTATCCGACGGTTGTTGAGGTTGACCGCGAGGTCCACTACAACACGTTTGCACCCTTTTACAAGGCTCCGACCTATTACGGCCTTGGCTTCGCCTTGCTCGGGCTCTGCCTGATGATCGGCACGATCAGCGGTGGAGCGGCCGGTGCCATTCGAAAGTCACTCTACGTACTGGGGCTGCTCGGCCTGGTCGGTGGGATCGGACTGGAGATTTACGGCTTCGCGCTCCGCATCCTGATCTCGGGATGGGCTCCGGTCACGAACCTTTACGAGACCGTGATCTGGGTGGCGCTGATCGCCGCGGTGATTGGCCTGGTTCTTGAGGCCATTTATCGTCGTGTGTATCCGGCCGCCGCCGCGGCTGGAGTGGCGATGCTTTGCACGATCATCGCCGCCAATGCGCAGAGCGTCCTCAATCCGAATATCGAGGCTCTAAACCCGATCCTGCGGAGCAACTACTGGCTGACGATCCACGTCATCACGATCGTTTCCAGTTATGCCGCCTTTGCCCTGGCTCTGGGCCTGGGTCTGATCGGGACCTGGTTCTACCTGACCGCTCCCTATCGCCGAGATGTGGGAATGGGAGAGTTGGCCCGCCCCCTGATGGCGGTGCCGGTCCTGGCAGGGCTGGGAACGGTCGGGATTTATGGCTCGTACAATGGGTGGGCCTCGACTTCAACGTCGATGATCTCGCTCTGGGGCCTGAACATCTCGGGAGCTGATATCCTCTTCTTCGGTGGCTGGGCTCTGGCTGCCGCCGGCATTGCTGTGATGGTGATGGTCCTCAGCGGTCTCTTTGGCGAGTTGATTGCCCGGCTCACCTTGAGGAATCAGAGGGCCTCGGCGAATCAAGGGGCCACGGCAGCGGTTGATTCGAAGGTCGAGGCTGTCTCCAGCAGCGAAACTGGTGGTGGGACCGCCACCCTGACCCGACCGAGCATCGCCGAAATCAAGGCCCGCAACGCCGAGATGTACGGCCACGGCGGAGATGACCCTCGTGAACGGGCCATGCGAGAGCGGGCCGAACAGGTCAAGCCGATCTCCAGCTTCGTGTATCGGGCCTTGCAGGTGGGTGTCTTACTCGTCGCCGCGGGCACGATCCTCGGCGGTGTCTGGGCCGACTACTCGTGGGGCCGTTTCTGGGGTTGGGACCCGAAGGAAGTCTCTGCGCTCATCACGCTGCTGGTCTACCTGATCCCGCTGCATGGTCGGTTCGCCGGTTGGATCGGCAGTTTCGGCATGACGATGGCCTCAGTCCTCTGCTTCAACTCGGTCTTGATGGCCTGGTACGGCGTGAACTTCCTGCTTGGTGTCGGCCTGCACAGCTATGGCTTTGCGGAAGGGGGCAACCAGGGGGCAGTATTGCTCTCGGCCTTGCTGGTGAGTTCCCTGGCCTTCGGAGCCATCTGGCGCCGATCACTCGCCAAGCGAGAGATTACGCCGACGGTCGCATGACCGGTCGGTCCTCGCCATGAGCATCGCAATCACGGCCCACCGGTCCCTCGGCTTCGAGCGGATCGGTGGGTCGTCTTGCTTCGCGTGGAAGGAGCTTCATTCCTTCTGGTGATGACTCCTCAATCTTTCTTCGGAGACAGTCTCTCGTGTCCGAGTCTGCGACCGCTCCGCTCGTCCTCATCAGCGCGGTGGGCCTGACCCCGAAGCTCCTGCCGCATGCCCCCCGTCTCGCGGCGCTCGCCCGAAGCGGGTGGAGCCGACCTGTCCTTGACAGCGTTCCCGCGGTGACATGCACGGCTCAGGCGACTCTACTCACGGGCCGAACGCCCCAGGATCATGGCATCGTCGGCAACGGCTGGTTGTTCCGAGACACGCGAGAGGTTCGATTCTGGCAGCAGTCGCGGGCCCTGATTCAATCCGATTTGCTCGAGGAGGTCGCTCGATCCCGAGCCCGGCAGCGTGGTCGGTCGTTCCGGGTTGCCAAGCTGTTCTGGTGGTTCAATCAGGGCGCGGAGGTCGATGTCAGCATCACTCCGAAGCCGCTATATGGGGCCGATGGAAGCAAGGTGTTCGGGATCTGGGGATCGCCTCCCGACGTGCCACCTCGCCTGGAGGCAACACTCGGCCCGTTCCCGTTCCCATCCTTCTGGGGGCCGATGGCCGGGTTGCCCGCGACCGCATGGATCGCTCGGTGCGCGGCCGAGGTCATGGCCGCCGAACACCCGGATCTCACCCTCGTCTACCTTCCCCACCTCGACTACGATCCCCAGCGGTTTGGTCCTTCGGGCTGCGATATGCCCCGCCTCGTGAGGGAACTGGACGAGGCCGCCGCCCCCTTGCTCGATGCTGCGAACGCGGCCGGTGCCCAGGTCTGGGTCTTCGGCGAATACGGACACTGTGACGTGTCACGGGCGATCCTTCCCAATCGCGTACTCCGCGAAGCAGGACTCCTTTCGGTTCGCTCGGGGGTTTTCGGCGATCAGCTCGAACCGTTTCAGAGTCGTGTCTTCGCCGTTTGTGACCATCAATTGGCTCATATTTATGTGCGTGAAGCCAACGATCTCCCTCGCGTTCGGGACCTGATCGCGGCGCTTCCCGGGGTTGATCGAGTCTTCGTCGGAGACGAACGGGCCGAGATCGCTCTTGATCATCCTCGGTCGGGCGAGTTGGTGGTGCTTTCTGCACCGGATGCCTGGTTCGCGTATCCCTTCTGGCTCAACGACGAGCAGGCACCGGATTACGCCCGCACGGTCGATATTCATCGCAAGCCTGGATACGACCCGTGCGAGCTGTTCTTTGACCCGAAGCTCCCCAACCCAAAGTTCCGAGCCATGCGGCGATTGCTCCAGAAGAAGCTCGGCTTCCGGACCCTGATGGACCTGATCTCCCTCGATCCTTCCCTCGTCCGAGGTAGCCACGGCCGACCGTCCGAGCAGGACGACACCCGCCCGATCCTCATCGGGCACGGTCCCGAACCGATCGATCCGACTGCCTTGCCGATGACCTCGGTGCGCGATCTGTTGCTCGACGCGCTCGGTGTTGCCGAGTGACCTTGCTCGCTGGGAGTCAGGTCGATGCCTTCCGCACCTTCACCGTGAAGGCGTCGGCCGGATGCTCGACGATCAACCGCCGAAGATCGTTATTCGCAAACCCCTCGCGTTCGAGTGCCGGGAGGAACTGGGTGAACAGGGTGTCGAAGGGACGGAACGTTCCCCCGCCCGGTTTGCCGACGTGATACCAGCCGGCGTCATGCGAGAGGAGGACGCGATCGAGGTGCCCCGCCTCGGCCATGGATCGAACAAGGCCAATATGCTGGTTGATGCTTTGCGGTCCGATGCCGTCGAACTCGACCCACGCGCCTCGTTCGGCAGCCTTGAGGTGGAATTCGGTGGCCGGCTCGCTCTGGGCATGAACCCAGATGAACGCCGAGGGGCTGACCCCTTCCGCCTCAATCAGGTCGAGTTCTTCCATCGCCGCTCGCCCGTCTCCGGTGTGGGCGGCGATGGTCAAGCCGGTGCGCAGGTGAGTGATCGCGGCGGCCCGGACGAGCGTCCGGCTGAGCTTTGGTAATGGCCCCCGATCGACGCCGATCTTGAGAAAACCGGGCCGGATTCCGGTGTCCTCGATGCCGTTCTCCCATTCAGAGGTCCAGCGGTTGGCCAGTTCCTCGGCCGAGTCGTGCCGGGCGTGTTCAGGAAGGTGTTTCCCGCCGTTGGCGTTGTAATAGCCTGAGTTGGTCAGGAGGTGCATCCCGGTCGCTCGGGACAACCTCGCCAGGAGCAGCGGATCTCTCGCGAGGTAGGCCGGGGTGCATTCGCAAAGGGTGCGGCACCCAAGGTCGCGAACCTGTTCCAGAAAGGGCAGGACGGTGTCGAAGACCTCATCGGCGTCGTATCGCTCGGGCGAGGCAATCTCTGCTCCAGCGAAATCGACGAGCAAGTGCTCATGAGGGAGGGTGACCCCCATCTCAGCCGCGTCGATCGGGCCGAGCACGGTCATCATGATCGCTCGATCACCAGATGATTCACTGGCCTCTCCGCCCGGAGAGGCCAGCGCTAGCGCAGTGATCGACCGGAGCAGGTCGCGTCGGTTCATCGTCCGCTCCGTGATCAAGGAATCAGGCCATGCCGAAGCAGCGATCCATTCGAGCCGCGACGTCTTTCAGGTACTCGGCGTCGCCGCCGCGCAACTCGGCAGTGGCCCATCCTCGGTAGCCAATCGCGTCAAGTGCCTCGGTGACGGCGGGCCAGTCGACCGAGCCTTCGCCGAGCGGAACATTGAAGCCCTTGCCGAGCCCTTCATTCATCATGATGTCTCGGCTGTATTCCTTGACGTCGAGTTTGACGATCCGATCGCCGAGCACCCGGACCCACTGCTCCGCCCAGCCGTAGCGGATAACGTTTCCGATGTCAAAATAGGCGCCAACGTGGTCGCTTTCGAATTCGTCGATGTATCGAGCGAATTCGAGCGGGCTGAGCAGGAAATTATTCCAAACATTTTCAAAAGCGATGGTGATTCCGGATTCTTCCGCCTTCGGCAGCAAGGTGCGGATCTCGGCCTGAGAGCGTTCGTACGCTTCGTCGTAGCTAATTGACTCGTTGACGACCGCCGGGACGAGCAGGACGGTGGTGCCGCCGTAGGCTTTGCAATCGTCGATCGCGGTCGTCATCCCGGCGACGGTCTTGGCCCGGACCTCGGGATCGGGGTGAGACAGGGGGCTGGCCCAGTGGGTTGAACAGACACAGCCGTGGATGATCAGGCCCGATTCTTCCTTGGCACGCAGGACCTCGTCGAGTGGCAGATCGTTCGGGCTATCCATGTCAACGCCATCGAATCCGCACGCCTTGATGAGCTTGAACCGCTCGACAAGCGGCAGGTTCCGAGGCGACATGCCGATCTTGATCGCCTTGCGGAAGGGGGGCTTGGCGTCATCCTGAGCGGCGCCGGAGGGACGAATTCCGGCGGTCATCGCTGCGGCAAGGCCAAGGCCGGAGGTGCGGAGAAATGAGCGTCGGTGGGTCATGGGCGTCGAGCTCCGAGGGGTCGGGATGATTGATCGGAAATGCCACGAACGAGCCTTCAAGACTTAATGCCCGAGTTCTGTAAGTCGAGCTTCGAGCAGTTCAACGACCAGTTCCGGGTCGGCCTTGCCCTGCGTTTTCTTCATGACCTGGCCACGCAGCCATCCCTTGACGGCTTCGGGCTTCTTCTTGCCACCGGCAAGGTCTTCGAGCGCCTTCGGATTCGCGTCGATCGTCTCGGCGACGACAGCGGCCAGAGCGTCTCGATCCCCGATCAGGCCGTATCCCCCTTCGGCAATGATCGTTTCGGCAGCTTGGCCGGTGTCGATCATCTTGGAGAGTACTTCCCGGCCTTGATTGGTGTTTAGTTCTTTGCGCTTGACACGCTTGATCAGGTCAGAGAGCGAGGCGGGGTCGACATGCAGGTCGCTCAGGCCGATCTTCTTCTCTTTGATGGAGCGGAGGATGTCTTGCTGGATCCAGTTGCTGGCCAGCTTGGCTTCACCGGTTTCCCGGGCGACCGCGTCGAAATAGTCGGCGACGTCTTGCCCCTGCTCGACGAGGACGTTGGCATCGTACGCGGAGAGCCCATATTCGGACTCAAAGCGAGATCGTCGAGCCATCGGTAGTTCGCCGATCTCTTCGCGGAGCCGAGCGATCCAGGCGTCGTCCACCTCGACGGGCACGAGATCGGGTTCGGGGAAGTAGCGGTAGTCTGCGGCGGTTTCTTTCTGGCGCTGGGGCTTGGTGATGCCGTCGGGGTCGCTCCAGCCGCGGGTTTCCTTGTGTGCGTCGTGAATGGTGAGCCCGTCGTCCTTCCACTTTTCGAACTGACGTTCGACCTCATAGTGGAGAGCTTTTTCAACAGCACTAAAGCTGTTCATGTTCTTGATTTCGACGATCGGCGTGGCGATTTTGGTGCCGTCGTCAGTGCGAATGTGAAGATTCACGTTTGCGTCGCAGCGAAGGCTGCCTTCCTGCATTTCGCAATCGGAAACGCCAAGGTAGCGAAGGGTGAGCCTCAGTTCTTCGAGACATCCGCGAGCGTCTGCCGGATCGCGGAGATCGGGTTCGGTGACGATTTCCAGCAAGGGGACACCGGCGCGGTTGAGGTCCACTTCCGACATGCCGCCGGCGGCGTGGATCATCTTTCCCGTGTCTTCTTCCAGGTGAATGCGGGTCAGGCGAACGCTGCCACCACCACCACCGTCCTTGCGTTCGGGGATCGGCAAGGAACCGCCGGTACTGAAAGGGAGATCATACTGGCTGATCTGATAATTCTTCGGCAGATCAGGATAATAGTAATTCTTGCGGTCCCACTTCGTGAATCGGGCGATCTCCGCTCCGAAAGCGAGGGCTGTTTTCAGCGCAAGATTGAACGCCTTACCGTTCATTACCGGCAAGGTCCCCGGCAAGCCGAGCGAGACCGGGTCGGTCTGCGTATTGGGCGGAAGGCCGAATTCGGTGCCGCAACCGGAGAACATCTTGCTCTCGGTCTGCAACTGCACGTGAATTTCCAGGCCGATGATAATGTCGTATTCCATGATTGTTTCTGTTGCACCCATCAGTACTCAATCCAACTTCGGCCGTTTGGTGTGCCAGTCGGTAGCGCGCTCGAAGGTCCGGGCGGCGCGGAGGAGGGTTTCCTCGGCGAAGGCGGGGGCCTGAAGCTGGATGCCGATGGGCAGGCCCGATTTCGAGAGCCCGCCAGGCAGGCTGATACCGGGAATCCCAGCCAGGTTGGCCGAGCCGGTGTACACGTCGAGCAGGTACATGGCCAGCGGGTCGCTCACCTTCTCACCGACCTTGAAGGCGGGGACGGGGCTCGTCGGGCCGAGGATGACGTCAACGTCCTGGAAGGCCCGATCGAAGTCGTCGCGGATCAGGCGGCGGACCTTCAGGGCCTGGACGTAGTACTTGTCGGCATAACCGGCCGAGAGAACGAAGGTGCCGAGCATGATTCGCCGCGTAACCTCGGGACCAAATCCCTCGGCGCGGGAAGCCATCATCATGCGGATCAGGGCGGGCAGCTCGCGTTCAGCGTCGGTTTTCGGCTCGAAGTCCTCGGCGCGGTGACCGAAGATGGTGCCGTCGTAGCGGGCGAGGTTGCTGGAGGCCTCGGCCGGGGCGACGATGTAGTAGGCCGGAATCGCCTGGCTCGTGTTCGGCAAGGAGATGTCGGAGACGGTCGCCCCTTCGGCTTCGAAAACGCGGGCGGCCTCTCGAACCACGGCCTCGACCTCCGGGTCGAGCCCTTCGGCGAAGAATTCCCGCGCAATCCCGACACGCAACGGGCGATCGGCCTTCGCCTCGATCGCCGAGAGATAATCTGGCACGGGCAGGTCGACGCTGGTCGCGTCCATCGGGTCTCGGCCGGCGATGACCGAAAGCAGGCGGGCCACATCGGCCACTTCGTGTCCGAACGGGCCGATCTGGTCGAGCGAGCTGGCGAATGCGACCAGGCCGTATCGGCTGACCCGGCCGTAGGTCGGTTTCAGACCAACCACACCGCAGAGGCTCGCCGGTTGCCGGATCGAGCCGCCGGTGTCGCTGCCCAGCGCCGAAGGGGCGAACGAAGCGGCCACGGCCGAGGCGGCTCCGCCCGATGATCCGCCGGGGGAACGATCCGGGTCCCAGGGATTGCGTGCCGGACCGTAGGCGCTTGTCTCGTTGGACGAGCCCATCGCAAACTCATCCATGTTGAGCCGGCCGAGCAGAATGGCATCGGCGGCTCGCAAGCGCTGGATCACGGTGGCATCGAACGGAGGGCGGTACGAGGCGAGCATCTGGCTGCAACAGGTGGTCAACTCGCCTCGGCGGCAGATGTTGTCCTTGATTGCAATCGGAACACCGGCCAAAGGGCCGAGCGGCTCGCCGCGCTTACGGCGGTCGTCGATCGATCGGGCCTGTTCCAGTGCGGGGGCCGGATCGAAGTCGATCAAGGCGTTGAGCCGGCCGTTGTGGGCTTCGATTCGACGGATGAAGGCCCCGACCGCCTCCTCGCTCGAGAAGGTGCCCGAGTGATAGCCGTTCAGCAAGCCGGAGAGAGTGGCGCCCAGCGGGTCCATGAACGGAGTGATCCTGTCTCAAAAAAAGTAGAAGCGATCGCGGGAGGATCGAGGCGGTCAAAAAACGCCCGAGTGGTCGGTCTGTTACTGCAGAACGGCGGGAACGAGGAACGCCTCGTGATTCCGCTTGGGGGCGTTGCTGAGGGCTTCGTCCCGAGGGAGCGACTCGGTGCGCCGGTCGTCTCGAAACACGTTGCGGACCTCAACTCCATG
This sequence comes from Tautonia marina, assembly GCF_009177065.1. Lineage (NCBI taxonomy): Bacteria > Pseudomonadati > Planctomycetota > Planctomycetia > Isosphaerales > Isosphaeraceae > Tautonia > Tautonia marina. Next base: position 386,149 of record NZ_WEZF01000002.1, on the reverse strand, counting down.
AGCCAGCGGTTCGACGCCCGAGACGTCCACCTGTTGAAGTTGTTCGACGTAGTGGACGATCTCGTTGATCTGTTCCGTATAGGTTGCCAGTTCGTCTGGTTCGAGGCGAAGGCGGGCCAGCAGGGCGACCTTGGCGACATCCTCGGGACTGAGGTTCATGGGAGAGGCTCCCGTGCGGGCAATGGCGTGAGGGACCGTATCGTGTGGGGTCGTGTTCCGACGGATGGAATGCGGCCACTATACGGGACGATCACGGACCACTCAAGGTTCACGACCGATTGCCACGCAGGGTGAGTTGGTTTGACCCGCTGATCAGACCCCGCTAGCATCATTTCACAAGACTCCGAAGTCACCATTGAGAGATAACACGCCGAGCGTCCGGCTGGTCGATCGGTGTCTGGTTTCGCTGACCCTTTTGAGGCGAACAATGCAAGGTCCGGTCGCGATCATCCTGGCAGCCGGTCAGGGCAAGCGGATGAGATCCGAGCGTGCCAAGGTGCTGCACGAGGTCTGCGGACAGCCGATGATCCGCTATGTCGTCGAGGCCGCTCGGGGAGCCGGGGCGCGGTCGGTCATCGTGGTCGTGGGCTTCGGGGCCGATCAGGTGCGGGACGCCCTGGCCGACGAGCCCGACGTCTTCTTCGCCGTTCAGGAGCGACAGCTCGGGACCGGAGACGCGGTTCGTGCCTGCCGATCCTTGCTGGAGGACTATTCCGGGCCGGCCCTGGTGCTCGTCGGTGATGAACCGTTGCTGAGAGCCGAACCGCTGGGAAACCTGCTCGAACGCCAGCGCTCCGAGCAACTCGTTTGCCTGATGGGAACCGCCGTCTTGCCCGATCCGACCGGATTCGGCCGGATTCTCCGCGACTCGGCCGGCCGATTCCTTCGAATCGTCGAGCAACGCGACTGCACCCCCGAGGAAGCGGCGATTCAGGAGATCAACCCGAGCTGTTACGTCTTCGAACTGCCCGCGCTCTGGGATGCACTCGATCAGCTCGACACGACCAACGCCCAGGGGGAATACTATCTCACGGACGCTCCGGAACTGTTGATCCAGATGGGGCGATCCGTGGCCGCCTTGCCGGTGCTCGATGCCGAGGATGTGCTGGGGGTAAACACCCGCGAGCATCTGGCCGAGGCACACGTCGTAATGCAGCGACGGATCCAGTCGCGGTTGATGGATGAAGGAGTGAGTATCGTCGACCCTCGAAACACCTCGATCGACGGCCGGGCGGTGATCGGCCCCGACACGACGATCTTCCCCTTCACGGTCATCTCGGGGACCGTTCGGATCGGCCGCGATTGCCGGATCGGCCCATTTGCCCATCTCCGCGACGGCACCGTGCTGGAGGACGGCGCGGAGGTCGGGGCCTTCGTCGAGGTCAACCGCTCGACGTTCGAAGCCGGGGCTCGGGCTCGTCATCTGGCCTACCTCGGCGATGCCATCGTCGGGGCCGGAGTGAATGTCGGCGCGGGGGCGATCACGGCGAACTTTGACGGGAAGACAAAGTCGCAGACGGAGATCCGAGAAGGGGCCTTCATCGGCTCAGGAGCGATCTTGGTCGCTCCCGTCACGATTGGGCCAGAGGCTACGGTCGGAGCCGGAGCGGTGGTCACGAAAGGCAAGGATGTGGCCGCGGGGCAGACGGTCGTTGGGGTTCCGGCCCGACCGCTGGGTGCGTCCGGCTCTTCGGAATCCGACTGGGGCGATCACCGAGACACTCGGCGTTGATTTGGGCCGGAGCCGGTGACGCCAGGACAAGCTGAACTTCCGTCTGGCACACCGGTTGCTCTCTCGATTCGCGTGTTCGCCCAAACTCCGAACCGGGAGAGTCCATCATGGCAGCTGAGTCCACGCAACGAGAAGACCTTCAGAAGCTGGAAGACCTGATCACAGAGCTTGGGGTCGCGATGCTTGCGACCGTCGAACCGGATGGCTCACTCCGGAGTCGGCCCATGCACACCCATCTGGACGGGCCGTTCGATGGGACGCTCTGGTTTTTTACCAGAGACCATGCGCCGAAGGTTTTCGAGATTGATCGTGATCGTCACGTAAATCTGAGTTATTCTTGCACAAAGTCACAAAAATATGTGTCTTTGTCGGGTCTGGCCCGGTTGATCCACGATCGTGACCGGGCGGAGCGAATGTGGTCGCCGGCCTACAAAGCCTGGTTTCCGCAGGGGCTGGACGACCCCGAGCTGGCCTTGATTCGCGTCGAGGTCGAGAAGGGGGAATACTGGGACACCGCTCCTGGAGCGGTCGTCCATGCCGTTGGTTACCTCAAGGCCGCGATGACCGGCAAACCACACACCCCGGCCGGGCATGAGAAGGTTCAGATCTGACACTTAATCGATTGGAGCCGCGAGCGAAGCGGACAGAAACGCTCGCGGCTTCAAATCACTCCGATCGGCGTTGGGCCCGGAGCACCCTGGGGTGCCCGGCCCCGTCTCGGACGGTCGGAGCAACCTGAAGTTCGGCTCGGGATTCGAGCAAGGCCCGCACCGGTGCTTCTTGATCCGAGCCGATTTCGAGCAGCAGATGGCCGCCCGGCTTGAGCAGGGGAACCGCCTGCTCGATCAATCGGGTGACGATCCGCAAGCCGTCGGGGCCACCGTCGAGCGCCTGGTGAGGCTCGAAATCGCGGACGCCGGGCTCAAGGGTCGGGATCACGTCGGTCGCGATGTACGGCGGGTTCGAGACGATGGCGTCGAACGGTCCTTGATTGGCGGCCGAGTCGAGTAAATCGCCCTGAACGAACGTGATCCGATCGGCCAGGCCGATGCGATCGGCGTTTCCCTGTGCGATGGCGAGAGCCTCGGGGCTGAGGTCGATGGCAATGACCTGCGTGTCGATTCGCTGATGGGCGATCGCCAGGGCAATCGCTCCGGAGCCGGTTCCGACATCGACGACCCGAGGGGTGGTCTTGCCCTTCAAGGCGTCAAGGGTCTCCACCACCAGGAATTCGGTGTCGGGCCTCGGAATCAAGACGGCGGGCGTGACCGTCAGCGGCAACGAGAAGAACTCCTTGCGGCCGACGAGGTAGGCGACCGGGGCACCCTCGGCTCGTTTGCGGATCAGGTCGCGGTACGAGGCCCGATCGGCCGAACCGACTTCCTCGTCCCACTGGGTGTAGAGTTTGACCCGATCGGTCTGGAGGACGTGGGCCAGCAAGACTTCAGCATCCAGCCGGGGACTTTCCGACCCCTTGTCGCGCAGGAATCCCTGCGTCCAGGAGAGCAATCGGCCGATGGTCCAGGGCTCATCGCGTTCGGCCACGGGTTCAAAGCTCCCCGAGTTGCTCGTGTCGGTCGTGATCGATCAGGGCGTTGGTCAAGGGGTCGAGGTCGCCGAGGATGATGCGGTCGAGGCTGTAGAGCGTCAGGTTGATCCGGTGATCGGTGACGCGGTTTTGCGGGAAGTTGTAGGTTCGGATGCGTTGCGAGCGGTCACCGGAACCGATCAGGGACCTCCGTTGCTCGGCTCGCTCGGCGTTGGCACTTTCCTGCATCTGATCGAACAGGCGAGAGCGGAGCAATCGGAGTGCCTTCGCTCGGTTTTTGTGCTGGCTACGCTCGTCTCGGCAAACGACGACGATCCCGCTCGGAGTATGAGTGAGCCGGACGGCGCTCTCGGTCTTGTTCTGGTGCTGGCCACCGGGACCTCCGGCTCGCATGACATCGATTTCGAGGTCTTCGGGCCGGATCTCGATCTCGACTTCCTCGGGTTCGGTCAGCACGGCGACGGTCGCGGCCGAAGTGTGGATGCGCCCCTGCGTCTCGGTCGCGGGGACGCGCTGGACGCGGTGGCCGCCGCTCTCGAACTGAAGGTGGCGGTAGGCCCCCTCTCCGTTAATGGCGAAGCTGACTTCCTTGGCTCCACCCAGCTCGGTCGGGTTCAGTTCCAGGAGTTCGAACGACCAGCCCTTCGACTCACAATAGCGGCGGTACATTTCCAGGAGGTCGCGGGCGAACAGGGCGGCCTCATCGCCGCCGGTCCCGGCCCTTATCTCCATGATGAGGCCCGAGCGGTCGGAACCGGCCACGCGGTCGTAAATCAGGTCGCGAAGGGTCTCGGCGATTTCGTCGCGCTGGGCGCGGAGCGATTCCAGCTCGGCCTCGGCATAGGCACGCATCTCGTGATCCGATTCGTCGAGGGCCATGGCCTCGGCCTCGGCGATCAGCTGGCCGAGTTCCAGGTAGCGGCCGTAAGGCACGGCGGCTTTGGCCAGGGTGCCACGTTCCTTGGCCAGGGCTGAAACCCGAGCCGGGTCGGACGCGACGTCTGGATCAAGCAGCGCCTGGTCAACTTCTCGAAAGCGACGATAATCGGCCTGGAGTTTCTCAAACACAGCGACAGACGCCGATCGGAAGGACTGAGAAGGAAGCACGCCCGTCGAGAAACGATCAACGGCCCGCCGTCGCGGCTATCGCACCGGCAACACGGTGCCGGGTCGAGAAGCCGATCGGGGCAGGCCGCTGATGAGGAACGATACGGGACTAGCTTTCCGAAGCTTCGGTGCCGGCCTCGGCCTCGGCGCCCTTGCGGCCCTTGCCGTAGCGTCCCTGGAACTTACGGTTGAACTTGTCGACCCGACCGGCGGCATCGACGAACTTCGTCTTGCCGGTGTAGAACGGGTGCGAGGCGCTGGAGACGTCGACGACGACCAGGGGGTACTCGACCCCGTCGATGGTCTTCTTCTGGTTGGTCTTGATCGTCGACCGGGTGATGATTTCGAAATCGCTCGACGCGTCGTGGAAGACGACGGGGCGATAGTTGGGATGGATGCCTTCTTTCATCGGGCGTGGGTCCGGCCGGGAGACAGGCGAACGACGGCCCCCCGCACACCGGGCACGGGGGGCCGATTCGTGGTCAATAGAACGCTATCGTATCGACAGGAGGCAGGATTGGGGAAGGGGTATTGTCCCTCGAACCCCGAAGTGAGGCGCTTCCGAGTGACTCGGGCTCACTGGGCTTCGAGCAACTCGGCAACCTTGGCCTCGACTTCGTCGTAGGTGAACTGGTTGTCCGGGTCGTCGTAGGTAAAGCGGGCAACCTCGTTCCCTTCGCCGTCGTAAAGGAAGACGGCCGGGATGGTCGTGACGTTGAAGGCTTCGAACGACTCGAACAGGAGCTGCCCGTGCCGAAGGTTCTCGATCTTCGAGACATCCATCGCCGAGAGGAATCGCTTGGCTTCCTTGATCTGGGCCTCGTCGATGTCGTCCACCTCGGTGCCGGCGTCGAACGACAGGGCGATGACCTTCAACCCCTTGTCCTCGAAGGAGCTTGCCATCTCCAGCACGTGCGGGAAATTCTCCTTGCACGGGTCGCACCAGCTCGCCCAGCAATCGACGAGCGTTAAGGGGGCATCGCTCTCGGCAATGTGGGCCTTCAGCTCCTCGTAGGTGACAGGCTTGAGTTCGAGATCGGCGGTGTCCGAGGGCTCGGGTTCCGCAGGCTCCGCCGCCGGTTCGGGCTCGGGGGCCGGTTCGGGCTCGACCGGAGCGGGTTCGGGGGTGGGAGCCGGAGCGGGTTCGGGCTCGGCCGGCGGCTCGACGACGGTGGTTTCTGCCTCGATCTCGAGGGTTTCGGCGGGTTCGCTGTCACCCGGAATCTCAGGGCTGACGACCTCATCGGGGGTTGGCTCGATGGCATCGCCGGCCGGTTCGGAGCAGCCGAGCAGGCAGACAGCGGCGGAGAAGGTCGCCAGGGTCAGCCAGGTGGTGAGCGGTCGGGCGGGTTGGATCATGAATCGGTCCTCCGGGGGGTGGGCGCTGGGTCGGAGTGGCTGAGGGTGGTTCGGCTGGAAGTCTGTGGACCATTGGCCCCAGACCGAGCCTGGCTGGAAACGAAGACCGCCCGCCGCCGGGGGATGGTCCGACGACGGGCGGAGGGTTCGATCAATTCACGTTGCTGTTGCGGAAGACCGGATCACCAGGGGTCATCCGATCACAACCGGCTCACTTGCGCTTGTAGACGACACCGCAGCCGATGGCAGGGGTTTCCTTGACCTCGACCTCTTCGCCGGCGAGCAGGGCATCGACGGCGTTGGCGACGAAGTTGGTTTCGCCCGGCTCAACCTTCAGCGGGTTGCGGTACATGGCGCCCATGTAGCGGATGGTGCGGTCCTTGTCGAGGACGAAGAACTCAGGGGTCTTGGTCGAGCCGTACTTGCGGCCGATTTCCTGGCTCTCGTCATAGCCGTAGGCGTAGAGCGAGTTCTTTTCCTTGACCCACTCCTTGATCTGCGGCAGCTTGTCTTGCGGGTGGTCGTTGACGCTGACGCCGATCAGCTTGACGCTCTTACCCTGGTAGTTGTCCACGAAGTCGTTCAGGTGGTCTTCGATCGCGACCACGTAGGGGCAGTGGTTGCCGAGGAAGACGAGGACAACGACCTCTTCCTCAACATCGCTCAGGGAGATGGAGGTGTCCTGGCCCTTGTAGGTGGCCGGGATGCCGGAGAAATCGGGGGCCTTCTGCCCGATGTCGACGGTCTTGTTGTACTCACCGGCCACGGCGGGAACGGCCAGAGCCAGGGCAACGAGTCCGGAGACAAACATGCGCATCGGTGCAAGCTCCTCTGTGTTTCGGAAAAAAAAGAAGGATCGAGTCGAGTGCTGGTCGGGGGTTAAGTTGACACGACCTGATCCTGTCGAAGTGTTGAGGTACGACACCTGATCATCCAAGCGGGGCCAGTCCATCCCTCGGGGCCCCGTTGGTTCCGCTCCATCAGTCACGGCCAGATAAAAGCCGCCGGGAGATTCGCTCAGTGAAAGTGAGGCGTCGGTTCGGGTCGAACCGGCCTCGATTTTTCGGTTCGGTTCGCGTGTTCGATGAAGTTCCCGCGAGACATCGGTCAGCCTAGCTCTGTGAGCTCGTCGCGTCAATCGACTGCCTTCCGGGCTTCTCGATCACGAGGCTTGCTACGATCCAAGGCCATCGAAGGTTCGGTGATCGGCAAAAATTTTTTTGAAGGGGCGATTCCCGGCATCACGACCCTGGGGGACGTGGCAGTCTCACCGTGAAGGTGCTGCCGGTGCCGACGATGCTCTCGACACTGATCTCTCCATCGAGCGATTGGATGAGATGTTTCACGATCGCCAGGCCCAGGCCCGTGCCTCCCTGCGATCGGCTTCTTGCCTTGTCGACCCGATAGAACCGTTCGAAAATCCGAGGGATGTCGTCCCTCGGAATTCCGGAGCCGCTGTCGGTCACGGAAATTGTGACCCGTTGGTCGTTTGCCCAGGTTGAGACGCGGATCGATCCCCCCTCGGGGGTGTACTTGATGGCATTGTCGATCAGGTTGTCGAGAATCTGTCGAACCGCTTCCTCTGCCGCCCGCACGCGGACCGAGTCGTCCAGATCATCCACCTCGGCGACGAGCGTCTGGTTGCGTGCTCTTGCCCTCGCTTCGTGCGATTCGATGCTCTCGCGGACGACCGGCCCAAGCGCCATCAGCTCAAATTGAAACGGCTCTTGCCCCGATTCGAGACGGGCCAACCGAAGCATGTCCTGGACGAGGTTGTCGAGGCGATCGACCTGCTCGTTGATCTGGTTCAGCAGGGTGACGTTGACTGAATCGTCGTGCAAGCCCCAGTCGAGCAGGGTTTCCGTATTGACCTTGATCGCCGCCAAGGGGGTTTTCAGCTCGTGCGAGGCATTGGCAACAAAATCCTGCCGCATCCGCTCCAGGCGTCTCAGGTCGGTCACGTCGTGTAAAACGAAGACCGCCCCCGAGGGAGGAGAGCCGGGCAGGGGGGTTCCATGAACCGCGATGATCCGCTCCTGATCGCTGGCCAGCGGATTTCGACCGGCAAGCGTCAGCTCGGCCCGATAGGCACTCCGGCCGGCAAGGGTGGTCTCGACCGCCATTTGGATCAGAGGGCTCCGCACCAGCTCGGCCACGAGTCGGCCGTCCGAATTTCCGGCGATCTGAAACATCCGCTGAGCGGTCGGGTTTGCAAACAGGAGCCGTTGCCGCGCATCGACCGCCAGCACCCCCTCGTTCATCGCACTCAGAACTGCGTCGAGCTTGCGGCGATCATCCTTCAGCTGGGCAATCCGGCTGGAAAGATCGACCCCGGCCCGGTTGATCCGATCGGCCAACTGTTCCGAGGCTCCCGCCATCTGCGCCTGGACGCGGCGCATCGGCTGCCCTTCGCCCAGGGCTTCGATCGCCAGGGTCATCTGCTCCAGCGCCTTGCGGTTCCGCATCCAGATCAGAAGGACAAGCGCGAGCAATCCCACCAGAACGATCAGCCCCATCACCGCGCTTTGGACCGACCAGGACTCGGGTATCACGTGAGACATTCCCCGGGGTGACAACTCGTTCGATCCGTGGAACTTTGCTTTTTGGCCTGAACTTTGCACGACAGAGTACCATCGCGGGATCGTTCCGTCGACGCAACCGATACCGACGGTGGGCCGAACGATTCCCAGTCAGACACCTCGAATTACCTGGTTCGCCCTGGAGCACACCGGCCAGGTTCAAAGCGACTGCCTCCGAGATTTCCAACGAACGAGGAACCTCCTCATGACGATTCATCATGGTCCGATCGCCTGGAATAGACTGTGGCTTCCGAGTGTTCTCGGCATGATCTGCATGGTGTCGATGGCTTCGAACGCAACGGCGCAACAGCCGGACCCCCTGGCCGACGAGATTCGATCGGCGGAGCGTGACCGCGAGGCCGCATTGCGCGAGCTGGAAGCGCGTCGGGCGGAATATCTGGAGGCACTCAGACGGGCAGAGGAGCTTGATCGTCGCGAGTCGATGCGGCCTCCTTACGTCAATCCTTATACCCAGTATGGGGCTCAGCCGTTTGTCCTTTCCGAGGCGTACCGGGCCCAGGCCTACCGAGACGCCGCTCGATCGTATCTTCCGCAACCCGCGGCGCCGATGGTGAGAGGTGTGCCGGTCGCTCCCGGAGCCGTTCCTCCCTACGGCCCGGTTCCGTTCAATCCCGTCGCACCTTACGGGTATGGGTACTCCCCTCGACCTCTCGGAGGGATCGATATTCCCTTCGGATTCGGTCTGGGAGGACTTTCGATTCGATGGTGACGTTACGACGATGGGGGGATCGTCCCTGAATCGCTCCCGAATCCTCGGCTAACCACGCTTTGCGTGGAGGTGCCGATCGACCGGTTGTTCAAGGGGCGATTCACAACCCCTCCTGGCCCTGAGTGGGGGGCTGCGCCTATCATAAAAGGAACGATGGGCGGAGCTTGTCCGCCCGACTGGGTTGAGACACGGGAGCCAGGCGCTTCGATGGGCGACGCATTCTCGAACGTGGAAGACGCGATCCAGGCCATTGCCGAGGGCCGGGCCGTCATCGTGGTTGATGCCGAAGACCGGGAAAATGAAGGAGACTTCGTCGCCGCGGCCGAAACCATCACGCCGGAACTCGTGGAGTTCATGATCACCGAAGGGCGCGGTTTGCTCTGTGCCTCGATCATGCCCGACCTGGCCGAGCGACTGAATCTTCATGCCGTCGTCGAGCTGAACACGGCCCCGCACAAGACACCGTTCTTGATCCAGGTCGATCACAAGAGTTGCCACACCGGCATCACCGCTGCGGAGCGAGCCCTGACGATCCGGGCAATGGTCGATCCGAACTCGAAAGCGTCGGATTTCACCCGTCCCGGCCACGTCTTGCCGTTGCTCGCCAAGGAAGGTGGTGTGTTGCGACGCGCCGGTCACACGGAGGCAACGGTCGATCTGGCTCGGCTGGCCGGACTCGCGCCGGCGGGAGTTCTGATTGAGATTCTCGACGGCACCGGGCGTGCCAGCCGGGAGAAGTTGCACGAGATCGCCCGGCGATTCAACCTGCCGATCGTTTCGATCGAGGAGTTGATTCGCTACCGCCGCCGTCAGGAAAAGCTGGTGCACCGAGAAACCGAGGCCGCCTTGCCGACGAAATACGGCGAGGCTCGGGTCATCGGCTACTCGGTCGATCACGAGCCGGGCAACACTCCGATTGCCATCGCCTTCGGCGACCTCAAGAACGCGTCGGCCCCGCTGGTTCGGCTGCATTCGTCTTGCTTTACCGGCGACCTGCTCGCCTCGCTGCGCTGCGACTGCGGCGATCAACTGCACATGGCCTTGCAGCAAATTTCCGCCGAAGGGGCCGGAGCGCTCATCTATTTGCCCCAGGAAGGTCGGGGAATCGGCCTGATTCAAAAGATCAAGGCATACGCTCTGCAGGATCAAGGGCTCGACACCGTCGATGCCAACCTTGCCCTCGGCTTCCAGGCCGACATGAGAGACTATGGCATCGGGCTCCAGATTCTCCAGGACCTCGGTCTGACCAAGGTTCGGCTACTGACCAATAATCCGAAGAAAGTCGATGCCTTCGTGATTAGCGGCTATGACCTTCAGGTCGTCGATCAGGTGCCGATCATCGCGCCTGATGAAGAAGCGCGGCGGCGTTATCTCGACGCCAAGCGCGACCGGATGGGGCATCTCCTTCCCCAGCTCGCCGACGGCCCGTCACATTCGGGCCCTCGCGCTGATTGATCGATCAAGCCGACCGGCCTTGATTCCCGACCGATGCGCCCTGGCAGGGGGGGCCCTGCGCTGGTTACGATCATCTCGATGACGAGGGTCCGGCTCACGGAGCCCGAGCCGATCCGATCGATACCATGCGGAAAGGAGTCTCCCGTGCTTCGATCTCCCGTGAGTCTTGCCGTGGTCGTGCTGCTGGTCACGGTTTCGAGGTTCTCCCCGGCCGAGGCCATCACCCAGGAGCCGAACTTCGACCCGGGCCACTCGCTCCTCCGTCGCGTGGCCGAAGCCTATGCCGGTCTGCCGGGATACGCGGACGAAGGGACAATGACCCTTGCCTTCGCGCTCGGAGGCGAGGAAACCTCGCAAATCCTTGAGAAACCGTTCGCCTTTGCTCGACCCAATCGACTCGCGGTCGCTCAGGAACCGGCGGCGTTTTTCCTCGACGGGAACCAGCAGGTTTCGGCCCTGGCCGGGCTTTATCTTATCGCCGAAGCCCCCGACGCCCTGAACACGACTGTCCTCGCCCGCGATCCGGCCGCCGCCTACATCTTCGGCGGCATCACGGGAATTCCGACGATGACGTTGTTCCGCCTGCTCGCTTCCGAAGATCCCTACGAAGCCATTCTTCAGGGGGTCGAACGTCTGGAGCGGGAGCCGGAACGAGCGGTCGATGGGGTCGAGTGCCGATCGTTGAAGATCGTTCCCCAGGCCGGGCCGGTCGTCCGGTTGCTGATCGACCCGCAGAGCTATCTGCTGCGTCGGATCGAGGTGGTTCCCGCCCCCGAGGAACTGCCCGAGAACATGGTGGTCAAGGAAATCTCCTGGTCCCCGGGAACGATCACAACCGAGGTTCCTCCCGACGATCGGTTCGTCTATTCCCCTCCTGACGATGCCCGCCGCGTAGACAGTATCGCCGCGTTAATGGCCGGCCCGGACGGTACCGAGCCCGGCGCCGGTCTGAAGGGAAAACCCGCTCCAGAGTTTACGCTCACGCTCCTCGCGGCCAATGGGAAGCTTGAGCCCGTCTCCCGCGAGGAGCTGGTGGGCAAGGTCGTGGTGATCGACGTCTGGACTACCTGGTTCGACCCGTGCATCCCGGAACTTCAGGCGCTCTCAACCTTGATCGACCGCTTCGAGGATCACCCGGAAGCCAACCGCCTGCGCGTGTTCTCCCTCAGCGTGGATACGGTGGTCGCTGACGAGGAGGACAACCCCGAGAACGCCGAAGACCCCGCCGCCGACGATCCCATCGCCGAGATTCGGACTCTGGTTGAGCGTTATCTGGACGCCAAGGACTTCCGACTCGATCGTCCTCCGATGGCCCGCGTCGCCGTTGACCCGAACGGGGAAACTGCCAAGGCGCTCGGCATCGAGGCCATTCCCATGTTGCTCGTGATCGATTCCAAGGGAGTCGTCCGAGAGGTCCGTGTGGCCTCGCCTCCCCAGAAAATGCTCGAACTCGCTCCGACGATCGAGGCCCTGCTGGAAGCCGATGCTTCTCAGGCTTCCGGCGATTGATCGTTCATGCCTCGATCCATTGACCCTGGCCAGCCCACGACTTGATCCAGCTCGCAACACCGATCGATCCGCTCGCCCGCTCGAGGATCCCTCTCGTGTTGCCCTGGCTCCGGAGACTCCGACGTGATCGCGACCCTCACCGCCGTCTGGCTCTGCGTCGTTCCGGCCGTCACGCCTCGAGACGACGATGCCCTGGCTCTCCTGCAGCGCGTCGCCGAGGCGTATCAAGGCCTCGATCATTATGTCGATCGTGGCGATCGGGTCGTGACCGTGTCGATCGACGGCGAGCGGATCGAGCGGTTCGACCCGTTCCGCCTGGCATATTCCCGGCCCGATCGGTTCGCGGTTCAGGTTCCGGGCTCCCGGATCGTCAGTGACGGTGAGCAGATGCTTACGGTCGTCACCCCTGCCGGTCACTACGAGCTCTCCGCCGCCCCCGAGCGTGCCAGTATCGAACTGCTTGCCGTTTCGGCCGTGGGTTCGGCCGTGCTGGGGGATCCGATCGGACCTCCACTGCCCGTGGTGCTCGGACTCCTGACCGGCGAGGAACCTGGCCGAGCCATCCCAACCGATCCCGATCAACTCGCGATCGAGGAAGATCGCGAGTGGCAGGGCACCACGGTTCGAGTCCTCCGCGTGCCGATGCTCGGTCGAACCGACTGGCGATTGTTCATCAATCCCGAGACCTTCTTGATCGTCGGCGGCGAAGCCATCATGGACCCCGAATCGGTCACCGAGTTGACCCCTCCAGGGTTGACGTTCGACGAGGTTTCGGTTTCCTGGTCCGCCGGAGAGATTACCACCACCGCTCCGGCCGACGACGACACGAACCCCTTCATCACCGAGCCCCCTCCCGGCATGGCAATGCTCGGCCCTTTGCTCGATCCCGAGGCCCGAGCCCGTGAGGAAGCCGCTCGACTCGCCGCCGATCCTCGCGTCGGAACCCCCGCCCCACAGTTCACCGTCCCCTTGCTCAATGACGAGGGGATGGGAGAGGAGATTCGCGCAGTCGATCTGGAAGGGAAGGTGGTGCTCATCGACTTCTGGGCGACCTGGTGCGGTCCCTGTTTGAAGGAACTGCCCGAGGTCGCCGCCTTGATCGACGCCTATGCCGAGGCCGATCGCGCCGATGACCTCCGCGTCCTCTGCGTCAGCATCGACGAGGGGGGAGACGATGCTCAAGGTCTCGCCAAGGAACTGCTGACCTTCCTTGATCGCAACGATCTAAAGCTGCGCCGTCCTCCACTGGCCGAGGTCGCCCTCGATTCCGAAGGCAAGATGGCGCGTGCCTTTGGAGTTCAGGCCATCCCTTCCGCCTTGCTGATCGGCTCCGACGGAACCATTCGCGCGGTCATCACCGGCTTCGATCCGGAATTCCGCCGCAAGATGTCCAGTCAGATTGATCAACTGATCCAGGAAATCAACGCCCCATAACTGGGACGACGACGATCGCCTTGGAGCGGATCAATGATCGACCGGATCCGATCCCTTCGGGAGCGTCGAGCCAACCTGCCGTACCGCAAGAAAAATGCTCCAGAGTTCAGGGCGTTCCCTTGCGTCGTCGGGAGGAAGTGAGGGGCCGCGATCGCGCACCCACGCCTCCCATTGCTGAATCGTTTGGGCATCAAGGAAGCCTTCGATCGGTACGATCCGACCTTGGAGGGATTGCTCAACCACGTGTCGAGTAATCTCCTCCAGGTCGATTCCCCGAATGGCCGCTGCCTCGGTTGCAGAGAAGCCCCGGTCGAGCAGGCGACAGGTCCACTCCTCGGTCGAAACCCGATCCGGTTCGACGGTCAAAGCCGGGGAAGCGACCGGTTCCGGAAGCTCCTGGAACTCGTGCAACGCGGAACCGGAAATCGCCGACGATGATCGTTCCGAGTCCACTGAGGACCTCGAAGCCCCGGCGATCGCTTCCAGCAGGGCAGAACCATAACGCTCCAGCTTCGCCTTGCCGATCCCCTTGATCGTTCCCAGTTCATGAGGAGAGCTGGGCCGATGGCGAACGAGCAGTTCCAGCGTTTCGTTCGAAAAAACATAGCCCGGCGAGAGCCCCGCCTCTCTCGCCCAGGCCGATCGGATCGACCGCAAGCGTTGCATCAACCATTCGTCCGCCGCCGATCGAACGCCCGGTGCGACTTCGGAAGGATCGTCTGGCAGGTCCTGCGCAGCCGGCTCGTCGGTGCGATTCGATTCCATCACCGACGGCTCGATCCGATGGCGTCGCTTTCCGCGCAGTTTGAGCACGAGTTCCTCAGGGAGCCCGTCGAGTCCCAGATCCTCCGACCCGCTTCCCCGGTCTTTTAAAAACGACCACCCCCGGTCACTGAGCGTGATGATCGGCTTGAACCGATCGACTTCTTCTGATTCAATCAGCCCCGCAATCGTCAGCGCGTCGATGATCTGAATGACCTCCGGCTGGCGGTATCCCTCCAGAATGCCGAATGTACTCAGGTGAGTCAGGCCGAAGCGGCTCATCTTCTCAGAGCCTGATCCTGTGAGCATTTGTGCGACCACGGTCTTGCCGAACCGCCCTTTCGTTCGGGCGACTCCGGAGAGGATCTTGAGAATCACCTCCCGACTCTGGGGCGTATCAATCGGGCACGACGCAATTAAAGGCGCGATCCGCACACCGGCGCAGACGTCGCAACGACCGCAATTCGAAGGATGCGGATCGCCAAAGTAGCCGAGAATCACCGCCCGACGGCACTGACGCGACTCGGCGTATCGGATCATCCGGTCAAGTTTTTCGTACTCGGCTTCCTTGCGCGCTTCGAGGGTCGAGAAGTCGATCGGAAGACTTCGGGCTGGTCGAGAACGGTCGAGAATCCGGATCGCATTGCCTCGAAAGGGCGGAACGTAGGTGAGGGGTAATTCCGCTGCCAGATGTTTCAACGCCCGATTCAGCGCCGATCGTTCGATTCCAATCGCCGTGGCGAACTCATCGGGCTGGAAATAGACCGGCTCTCCCCATCGGCGGTCGCAAAGCCCCTCCAATCCCAGCATGACCAGCCGTTGCACATGAGCCTGCGCACTGACCCGATCGGAGAGAGGCGGCTCGTCCGGTTCCCGATCAATCCGGACGATCGCCATGTTCTCTCTCGGGTTGAACCGTTCCAGCCCCTCGGCCCCTTCCAGAATCTTCAGCGAGGCTCCCACGGCCGACTCGTTCAACTCGGTTCCGATGGCCTCCTTGATCTCGGCCTGAGTCAGCTCGATCGGGTCGGCGTCGAGCCGTCGCAGGTACTCGTAAACTTGATACACGACCTCGCGGGGAGGATATTCGTTTTCGATAAACAGTTGCTGGAGCTTGCGATCTCCCGGCGCATAGAGCAAGAGACATTCGGCCGATTGCCCATCTCGACCGGCTCGGCCTGCTTCCTGGTAATAGGCTTCGAGCGTTCCGGGAATGTTGAAATGAGCGACCGCCCGGATGTCTGGCTTGTCGACCCCCATTCCAAACGCGTTGGTCGCGACGATCACATCGACGTCGCCGCTCATGAACGACTCCTGCGCCGCGTGACGTTGCTCGCGGTCGAGCCCGGCATGATAGGCCACGACCGGCCTCCGCAGGTCGAAGCGCACGAACTCGGCGATCATCTCGCAACGCTTGCGGCTGGAGGCATAAACAACGATCGAGCCTGGCGTCCGGCGGAGCAGGGCACTCAGTTCGTCGAACTTGTCGGCATCGCGGCGGGCCTCGACCACGCCATACGCCAGGTTCGGCCGATCGAAGCCGGTGACGAACTGGGCGGGCTCTCGGAGGTCGAGCTGCTCGGCAATGTCGCGCCGCACTAGGTCGGTCGCCGTGGCCGTCAGGGCGATGCAGGGGGGCATGCCGAGCTTCCGGCGGGCGAGTCCGAGCTTTGCGTAATCGGGGCGGAAGTCGTGGCCCCACTCGCTGATACAGTGGGCCTCGTCAATTGCCAGCAATCGCGGACGCATGCGCGCCATGATCTCGACAAAGCGCGAGCTTCGGAACCGTTCCGGAGCGACGTAGAGCAGGTCGTACCGCCCCGCCTCGGCCTCCATCAGCCGAGCGTGCTGTTCGCCGGGATCAAGCGTGCTGTTGATCAAGGTTGCGCGCAAGCCTCGGGCGTGTAGGCCATCGACCTGATCTTTCATCAACGCAATCAACGGGCTGACGACCAGCGTCAAACCATCGAGCAGGAGCGCTGGAAGCTGGTAGCACAGGCTCTTGCCCCCGCCGGTCGGCATCACGCAAAGCACGTCCCGACCGTCAAGGACTGCATCGATCACTTCGCGCTGCCCCGGCCGGAACCGCTCCAGGCCGAATCGTTCGTGCAAGATCCGTTGCGGGTCGGCCGTGCGCTCCGCAGCACTCATGGGTGTCGTTCTCCTCCCCGCGGCCCTGTAGCGAGTTGCCATGAAACGCATAGTTCCCCAAAACCAATCGCCGCAACGATCAGCATTTCAGAGACGAGGTAGATCCAGCCGGGACGAAGAATGGAGCCGGAGTGATCGATGATCAGAAAGAAGCAAATGAAAACATAGCAAAGATTGGCGAATCCAATGATGCGCAGGAACAGGCCGGGTGATCGGGGGTGGAACATGACACAGCAGAGATCATAAACGACAAACAGGACAGGGAACGCGGCCAGGATGAGCAACATTCGAGGTGGGATCCCGAAATAGGATTCCAACCGGATCAGGACCACGCCAAGCATCAAGGCAGAAAGGAAGGCTCCGGCCCCATCCACTAGGAAGAGTTGCCGGGGATGCCGACACCCGAAACGGATCACCGAGTTGAGCAGGTGTGTCAGAGATTGGAAAAGTTTCATCAAAGAAGAATTGTTTGGATAAAGCGGGAATCCATCTCTGTTTATTCCGCTGAGCAACGCGAGTATCTCGTGCCAGAAGATGGTCCCACTCAAGCACCCTGGTCGACATGCTGCTGGCTGATGGTGAACAATAGACCGCCATTATACGGTTTCCATCGGTCTGGACGCGACAGGAAGGGCGTTTTGAGGTGCAGTCTCGATGGACTATTCTAGAAAGAAAAATAGCCCGCGACCCACACCGAACGGTGCAGGGCACGGGCTTTGGGGGTTCTTTATGCGGAGGCACGACGAGTCAGAGTTCAAGGGCCTGAGGTTTTCTCGGACGTCGAGTTGAGATTACTGCCCCTGGTTCTGCTGCTGTTCCAGTTGTCGCTCGATCACCGGGACGATCCCCTTTTCGATGACCGGGCCGACCTCGCTGGGCATGAAGCTCTTGAAGCGAAGGCCATCCGGTTCGGCCACGACTGCCATGCCGATCATCGTCGTTTGCTCGGGAGTCTGCTCAGGGGCGCGAAGGTCGTCTTCCTCGGTCGCCTGGCGCAGCTCGCCCAGAATCTGGCGGAAGCCGGTCTGTACGTCCACCATGGTCAGAGCACGGACCCGATCCGGAAGCTCGGCCCGGACCTTTTGGTACGACTCCGTCTCGCCGATCCCCTGATCGTTGGCCAGGTAAGAATCGATCTGAGACTGGGCGTCATCCCAGTTCTCGGCCAGAACGCTCAGGGTTTTCGAACCATCGGTCCCAACCCAGATGGTGGTCGACTCGCCGACGATCCGTCGGAGCGCCGCCACGGCTTCCTCGCGATCGATCGGCCGATCGGCCAGAGCTTCATCGATGTTCTGATTGATGTTCTCGTCGTCGATCTTCTGTTGGACCTGATTCTTGACCTCTTCGGTCTGCTCTTCGACCTCCTTCGTGAAGGCGTCGAAGTCATAAGTGGCCGCGATCTTGTCGAAGGTGTAGCCCTCGTGCTGCTGGGCCTCCGTCTCGATCGTGAGGTCCTTGATCAACGAGAAGTCGCGTCCCTTGATCGCCTCGACGGACGATCGGACGGCGTCGATCAGGGCCGGGGCGTCCTCGGCTTCGATCACGCAGATCCCTTGACGGCTCTCGCCGAGCCCGAGCGAGGCAGAGCTGCGCATCAGACCGGCCTTGCGGAACTGTTCATTGGCCTGGTCGAATTCCGGAGACTCCAGCACCTTGGCGATTTCGGGGAAGTCTTCCTCGATCTGATCGCCCGAAGGAATCATGTTCCACTCGATCGTTTCAGGGTCGAGCATGTTGAAGGCGTAGTAGGCCGATCCTCTCGGCAGTTTGGCCAGCTCGTCGGCGGGGTCGTCACCCTGATCGGCCATCTGGCGGATCGGCTCGTAATCGTCGTTCATGAGCAGCTTGCCCGACACGCTCAGGCCCTGTTCGGCGAACGAGGCGTTTGCCGCCATGCAACGAGCGTTTTCCGCAGCCTTGAACACTTGCTGGTATGCAGTTCGGATCTGCTGAGCGGTTTCGGGGTTCTCCTCCCGAAGCTCATCGACTTGCTGTCGGAGGAATCCACGAACCTGCTCACCCTGATCGGCGTAGGCGTCGTTGATGCTCGCCAGATCGACATAAACGCCGAGGTCGCCATCAAGAAAGTGAGACTTCATCTCGTCGGTCATGACATGACCGAGATTCTGCTCAGGCGCCGAGGTAACCTTCTTGATCAGGTCCTCATGCTGGGTGACCGCGGCGAATCCTTGCTTCTGAACGGCGAAGATCTGCTCGCCATTGCCGACGGTCACGACGTCATAGCCGTCGCGTTGCTCGGGCTGAAGGTTCTGCTGACCGGCGATCGACGCCAGGGCTCCGCGATAATCCTGGGTCTGGAAGACGGCGATCGCTCGCGGTTTGACCTGCAGTTGAGCGCCTTCCAGTTCGACCTGCTCGCCGAATTCGTCTGGGGTGACCACATCGATCAAGACCAGGGCTGCCGCTTCACCCTGACCCGCGCCCAGGCTCCGGGTGAACTCGGAAACAGTTGCTTGAATCTGAGAGCCGAGCTGCTCAGCCAGGTTGGGGCTCATGGCTCGCATCATGGTGACCAGATTGTTGGTCGCCTGCTGCATGCCACCCACGCGAACCACAATGGGCAGGTCCGCCGGCAGGGTATCAAGCCACTGCGCCTCGGCCGACTGACCCCCTCGGATGCTCTGGCTGGCCCGTTGCGACTGGACGACTTGCTGGCCAGTAGCGGCCGGGGTCGCCAAGGCCGTGGCGACGATCATCGACATCGTCAGTGGTAACAATGTGGTTCGGATCATGCGATGCATCTCCCTCATCAATAAGGTTCCGGGCGGGCATGCCGAGATCAGGCGTCCCCCCTGTCCGTTTCCGATCAACGGTCAAGGGGAAGTGGCCCGCCGCTGGCCTTGTTGCCATCGCAGAACCGATGCCATCTCCATGGTTATTCGGGCAATTTCGGGCCTGACGCGCCTGTTGACCCGGCTCGCCGTTGACGTAATTCGTGTCCAAAACCAAGAAAACGAAAAACCGCGAAGCGCCAAAAAACTTGGGAAACTCTCAGCAGCTTCAACAATACCCTCGTTCGTGTGTCTGAGTCGTTGCGACGTAATCGGGAGCCGATCCTCCAGGCTGGTCAACTCGGTGTCACAGATCGCATCCTCGGTCGCTCGATCCAGGTCAACGTGTGCGTGCGTGTGAGTTCGTTGGTGCTCTGGAGCGAGCCGATCGTGTCATCATTCGTCGGGCAATCGTCAAGCCTAGCCAGACGAACATGAACAGTGCCGCCCCGCGTTGCATCATCGCCGCAGGGATGGTTGTCATGAACCCGCTCAGGAGGACCAGGATGATCATCGTCAACGCAGAAGCCGATTCCACTTGCTTCAGCCGTGTCAACGCCGAGGAATCGTTATGGAGAGATTGCGAGGCTTCGGCGTTCATCTGGCGAAGCAAGCGATTCAGCTCTTGCTCGGTCATGGGCACCAGGATTCCGCGATCGATCATCATCTGAAGAAACTCGCGTTCCCGAGTGGCCTGTTCGTCGAGCAACTGAGCCCGGTCGATCGGAGTCGCCTCGACGTTGCGTTCCGAGAGCCAGCGCTGATGTTGGGCCAGCAGCTCCTCCGGCGACCAGTTTGGATCGTGCCGACGTTCGGTGTTCGGAGGTGGGTCAAGCGACCACCACGCGGTGTTCGAGGAAATGAGCCACCCCCCATTCCCGAGTCGACTGGAGGCGACGATCGTGCCGACCACCGTCATCGGACTCGTGTGCCGCTGCCACTGGGCATGAAGGTTGACCGTGATCCGGCCATCCGAAGCGCTGAAGATCAGACCGAAGTCGCCAGGCCCCGGCGCGATGATCGGTGATCGATAGCAACACCGTCGCATCAGGCCGGCTGCTTGACAGGCCGTTTCCATGGCTCGGAGGGCATTCCGGCTCGCTTCGGGAATCGATTCGTAGGCAACCTCATCCAGATGGTCGAACAACGGAATGCCGGCAAGTGTCGTCAGTTCGAACCTGAGCGTCCGCACCATCCAGAGCAGCGCGAAGCTCACCCAGTTCGGCGAGAGGGCCCGAAGGTCCTGGGTGGTCAGGCCCCGAAGTGACAGTCTGTAAACCTCCGTCAAGGCGTCTCGCCCTCCTGGCACAGAGGGAGACGCATACGGATTCTCAGGAGCCGGACGCTCAGATCGCGTCATGAGAGTGAAACTCTATCCCTTGATCACTCCAACTGGCCGCAACCGAGCGACCTTTTTCGAGATCCCGGCGTGGTCGACCACCTCGACCACCTGATCCACGTCCTTGTAGGCCGCTGGTTGTTCCTCTGCCAGACCTTTATGCCCTCGGGCTCGGGCGATGATGCCCAGTTCGTCCAGCTCCTTGTCGATTCGACGGCCGGCCGCGAGCTTGATGGCCGCGGTTCGACTCATCATCCGGCCGGCGCCATGGCAACTTGAGCCGAACGACAGTTCCATGCTTCCCGGTTGGCCCACCAGGACCCAGCTTGCCGTTCCCATGCTGCCGGGAATGATCACCGGCTGGCCGATCCCGCGATAGGTTTCCGGAATTTCCGGGTGGCCTGGCGGGAAGGCTCGGGTTGCCCCCTTGCGGTGAACGCAGACCGTCTTGCGTTGATGATTGCCGATTTCATGATTCTCGAACTTGGCGATGTTATGCGCCACGTCATAGATCAAGTCCAGCCCCAGATCCTCCCACGGTTTGCCGAAGATCCTTCCAAACACCAGGCGGGCCTGATGCGTCAGAAGTTGTCGATTACACCAGGCGTAATTGGCGGCGGCGCGCATCGCTCCCAGGTAGGCCTGGCCCTCGGGGCTCTCAACGGGGGCGCAGGCGAGCTGCCTGTCGGGCAGGGTGAAGCCGTATTTCTGCGGCGCGTTGCGGAACATCGCGAGGTGGTCGTCGCAGACCTGATAGCCGAGCCCCCGCGAACCGGAGTGAATCAAGACGGTGATCATACCCTCGTGCAGGCCCATCACCTCGGCGGCCTTCGGATCAAGAATTCGGTCGACGACCTGCACTTCGAGGAAGTGGTTGCCCGAGCCGAGCGTGCCGCACTGGTCGGCCCCTCGGGCAAACGCCCGAGGGCTGACGCGGTCGGGGTGGGCGTCGTCAAGTCGTCCATGTGCCTCGGTGAATTCCAGGTCGCGCTCGGTGCCCCATCCACGGCCGACAACGTAGGCCGACCCCATTTCCATCAGTTCCGCCAGCTCGTCGGGACGGAATTTGTACGGCCCCGACTGACCGACACCGGTCGGGATGTCTCGAAAAAGCTGATCGACAAGTTTCCGAATGTGTGGTTTCGCGTCGTCCCATGTCAGGTTCGAGCGGAGCAGACGGACGCCGCAGTTGATGTCATAGCCGACCCCGCCGGGAGAGATCACTCCCCCTTCATTCGGGTCGGTCGCGGCCACGCCGCCGATGGCGAAGCCGTATCCCCAATGGATATCCGGCATCGCCAGACTCGCGCGCTGGATGCCGGGCAGGGTAGCCACGTTGGCGACCTGCTCCGGCCCCTGGTCCTTGCGGATTTGCTCAATCAGACGGTCATCGGCGAAGATCAGACCGTCGACCCGCATGTCGTCTCGGTAGCTTTTGGGAATTTTCCACTGGCAAGGCCCGACCTTTTCGAGCGGGCCGGTATAGGCGCCGGGCATCGGAGTTCGTCTCCCGTCGATGGTTTGCGCCGTCGAGACCGTGATGCGAATCGCTTCACACTCGTCGGTCGCTACCGCTCCTTGTGATCCGATCTCCTCCGACACCTTGTCGTCGATCGACGTTCGGTCAGGGCGAAGCGTTCGAAGCGTTGCCGCCAGCTTCGTCCGAGGACGACGGCCGGGCCAGCTCGGCGATCGGCAGGCGATCGACCTGATGATTGAGGTCGCCTGTGTCCTCATTTTGCCAGTACAGGACCTGGTCTTTGAGGAAAAATCCGTTGTTCTCGCCAAACTTTCGGACAATCGGCCGCAGGGCTCCCTCGTCTCCGGCCCGACCGGCGCGAAGCTTCCGAGACCAGCCGCGTTCGAGGTCGGTGAAAGCATACGCTCCGAATTGTTCGTCGTCGGCAAAGAGCAGGTCGTTCACAATGCCGTCTCCGTCGAGGTCAGCAAAGCGCAAGCCCGAATCGAGCCGTTGTAGGCCCGAGGTCCAGGCCCCCGAGGGCAGACCGAACGGCAGCTTCTCCCACATCCGGCCCGACTCCGACCAGCGATACACGCCATTGACGTCGGAGATCCCTCGGTCCCGGTTGGCGACAATCGCCTCGCAACGGCCGTCGCCATCAAGGTCACGGAGACGGAGGCCATCGAGATCCACCGGCAGGCCCCGCAACCGATCGTCGTTGAGAACCCAGCGACCTCGATCATAGATCCAGCAGTGCTTCACCGGCCCGTCACCTCCGATCATCGCCGGCGCTCCTTCCTCATCGAAAATGCCAAAACGCACCGCCGGAGGCCGTTCGGCCCCTTCGTGCAAGATCAGGCTCGTCGGTAAGGGGGCCAGCTCCCACCGACGACCGGCAGGGCGCCAGAGTTTCGTGAGCCTCGGCCCGCCGTCACCCAGCAAGAGATCGAGATAGCCGTCTCCATCCAGGTCGAGGAGCCGCACGCCGTTGTCTCGGCCGTATTGATCCCGAACCGGCTGACCGCCGAGCAGATGGGTGTCGAGCCGTTGCTGCGCTTCCTGAAAGTTGAGGAACCGAACTCGATTGCCGTAGGTCTTCGAGGCGTAGTCAAGAAACTCCACCACCTGCTCCGGCCCAATCCACCCGTGGGGGTGGAAGACCATGGTGAAGACCCCTTGCTTGATGACGGCCGCATCGAGCGCCCGAGACCAATCGTCGATCGTCTTCGGGTTGTTCTCGCCGTGAAGATTCTGTGCTTCCCAATCGCTGGGGACCATGCATGGGAACTGCCAGCAGAGCCCATCGACGAGATACGGATACGGGTAATTCTCAATCCAGTTGACGAACCCTTCCGACGGCAGGTACTTCCGGAATTTCGGTGATCCGTCCGGATCGACGACCAGGCCTCGAGGAAGTTCCGGGTCATCGTCGGTCAAGACCACGCAGACCGACGAGTCAATCGTCAGGAAATGCTGCTCGGCGCTCCGTTCCCGGAAAATCTCGCGGTAGAACCGCGGGCTGGGCGAGTTCATCGAGTCGCAGCAGGGCATTCGGAAGGCGACCGGCGTGTTCCCTTCGATCCGATTCAACAGGTCAACACACTCATGGTAGGTGCGGGCTGCCGCCTCGAAGTCCCCTTTCTGGAGTAACGGGCAGGGATGGTCGAGCGTGTGAGCCTCGATCGACACTCCCTCGGCGATCCAGTCGGCGACCTGAGGGCTTTCCGGGTCGACCCGATTGGTCATGATGCTCACCGGGGCTCGGCCTTCGATCTGCTTCAGGCGATCGAGAATCGGTCGCAAGTACCCCTCATATTTGGGAATCGTATCCCGAAGATCGTCGATCGCGAGGATCACCACTGCATCCACGCCAGCCTCTCCCACCCATTGCGGCGTGGTGAGTTTCGGGAAAGTCAGGCCGACGTCATAGGGGCTGCTCTGATCCAGGTACGTCAGGCGGTTTGCCTCGGCCGCGCGTTGGGCCGCTCCTTCAGCGCGACGAGGCGGGTCCTCCACCGGGGGAAGAAGCAGGACGGCGGTGGCCAGGGTCGCGGCAAGCATTGATCAGGTCCTCTGCGGGCGATCGTTTCGGGTCGGCCCGCCGGATCGGGTCGATCGGGCCATCTTCTTCATATCCTATCCCACTCGGCTCGCCCGACCCAGAATTCTCTGTGATCCAGCGCGGGCTTCCCTTCCTGGATTCGATGATCGAGATGGCCCATAATCGAACCGCTGGCGTGTCGAGGACGGGCCCTCTGCTTTCGGAGCGCGATCAGATGCTCGAAGGTCTCGATTCGATCGACTGGGCGACCCTGACCCATGCCTACGGCGAGGCGACCGACGTGCCGAACTTGCTCCGGGCACTCCTGTCGCCCGACTCCGGCGAGCGAGACGAGGCGCTTGACACCCTCTTCGGCAACATCTGGCATCAGGGAACCGTCTATCCGGCGACCGCCGCCGCCGTCCCGTTCCTGTACGAATTGCTGCAGGATGCGGATCTTCCTGATCCGGATGGGGTCGCACTGCTCCTCTCCAGCATCGCCACCGGACGCGGGTATCTCGATGTCCATGCACGAGACGCGTTCGGTGAGCCCCTCTGGCAACGGATCTTGGCGAAGGAAGGGAAGTCGCTCGACGCCGAGATGGAAAGGGAAGCGAGGGAGATCCAGTCGGTTCGATCTGCGATCGCCCCCGGAATTCCCCTCTTGATCCCCTTCCTCCGTTCCGAACACGCCGAAATTCGTGAGTCGATCGCCGAGGCCCTCGCGGAGTACCCCGAGCACGCCCGAGTCTCTCACTCCCCCCTCGAAGACGCCGTGGAGGACGAGGCCGACCCCGAGGTTCGGGAACTCCTTCTGGAAATGCTCCAACGGCTTCGGGATCGGCAATCCTGATGGACGAACGAAAGCTCGTGTTGACCGATTCGGCGCCCGATCGACGGATCACGCCAACCCTGGAACTCGTCGGCCTGACCCGACGCTATCCGCAAGGAGGCGGCGTCGAGGAGATCGACCTGAGTGTTTCTCCGGGAGAACGGCTGGCGATTGTCGGGCCTTCCGGTTCTGGGAAGTCCACCTTGCTCCGCCTCATTGCCGGCCTGGAGCGCCCTGACTCTGGGGTCATCCGGATCGACGGCGCAGTGGCGACCGATTGGCCGCCTCACCGCCGAACGCTGGCCATGGTCTTTCAGGAGCAACCGCCTTACCCCCATCTCGACGTGGCCGGCAACCTTGCCTTCGGGCTCAAGGCACGGGGGAGACCCAGGGCCGAGATCCGGCTCCGCGTGGCCGAGGTGGCCGAGCTGCTTGGAATCGCCCCCTTCCTCTCCCGATCCCCCAGCCAGCTTTCCGGAGGAGAGCGCCGACGGGTCGTCCTTGGCCGAGCCCTGGCGACCCGCCCCAATCTCCTGCTCCTTGACGAACCCTTTTCCGCGCTCGATCCCCCCTTGAGCCGCGCGATTCGCTCCGACCTGATCGATCTGAACTCGCGACGGCAAACCGGGGCCATTCTCCTCGTCACCCACGATCAAGCCGAAGCAATGGCCTTCGGTCAACGCCTCGCCGTGATCCGGGACGGCCGTCTCCTGCAGATCGGCCCCCCTCGGGAGGTCTATGCCCGGCCGGCTCATCGCTTCGTGGCCGAGTTTCTGGGGGATCCGGGTGCGAACGTGCTCCGCTGCCGGCTTTGGGTCGATGCGAACGCCGTCCGGATCGAGGGGCTTGTCCCGGGCGCATCGTGGGCTGTGCCCCGGGGAATTCCCTGGGTCGAGGTTCTGGCCAATCAGGCCGACGGCGAGGTTGATCTCGCGCTCCGTCCAGAACAGATCGAGGTGATTGGATCAGACGACCCGGCCGATACTCCCGCGACGCCAACCATCATTGGCCGGGTCGATCGGGTTGAGCCTCAAAGCCGGATGATGCTTGTTTCGGCTCGCGTCGGACCACATCGCGTCCGGTTCCTCGTTTCGGGGAGGGATGCCCCGGGATCGGGAGATCGTGTCCCGCTTCGCTTCCCTCTGAGCCAGGCATCCTGGTTCGATGCGACCCTCGGGTACGCTCTGGATCTCCCTTGATCCGATGGCTCGCTATGGCAAGCAGAAGCTTATGGAAGCGTTCCCCCGAACTCGGTGCCCTCGGTGAATCCTCGGAGCATGACGGAGTCGGGCACTGCTTCTCGAGAGAAGTAGGGGTTCCCCTCCGGATCCGAAGGAACCGCCGAGGGAATGGCCTCGGGAGGAAGTGTCCCCAGACGAACGCCGACGCGATCGAGAACCGCCTTGGCCAGGGCCTCATCCCCAAACAGGCCGACTCGTACTCGGGCCTCGGTCGCAGGTCCCCGTTCGACGAGCGCGAGTTCGACGCGACGGCCGTCTCCGGTTCGTCCTTTGACGGTCGTTTGCTCGGCGTCGGCCTCGATTAGGCCCACGCGACGAATGCCCAGGTCGGTCATCGCCTCGCGGAGGGCTGCCTCGACCTCTTCTCTCGGACGGGCGAACCCCTGAGACGCGGTCCCCGAGGTATACGCATAGGTCGGCACGACCAACGAAGGCCCTGACGGGCTCATCGGTCCCATCGACCGACATCCGGCAAGCGCTGCCGTCGCGACCGCCACCCCGCCAAGCTGTCGGAATCGTCTCGCGGTCATCGATGCCCCTCCCTGGCCGATGGTCCCCCGTCGGGTCGTCCTGTTCCCGGTTCGATTGGGTATCTCGTTGCGACACCTCGGCGGCAGGCTAGCGAACCCGGCCCAAGTGGTCAATGCAAAGCTCTGCCCGAGGCGCCGAATCGCTCACGGAATCGTTCGCATCGTTCATTGCCGGATGCTTGAGCAGGTCGAGGGAACGCTCGGGTCGAGAACCGCATCCTCGGAGAAGTGCCGTTGACACACGCGTACGTACGTATTATCTTCTCCCCATCGCAGACGGCCCGGGTCGACCCCGAGTACCGGGCGCGGTGACATCGATGACCCGACCATCGGGGCTCCTCGGATGCAACGAGATCGCAGGGGACGTCTCCGTCGACCCGAGCAAACTCGGGGGCTCCAGCCGATGCATCCCGCCTTGCCCGAGCGCTGGGAAAGCCGGGCCTTACGGGTGGCCATGTCCGAAGAGGACTGGCAGCGGCTCGAATCCTTGATCCAGCGTATCGCCTGCGACGAGCCCACCCAGGCTCGTGCCCTTGGCGCGACCCTGGCGTATTTGATGAATCACGAATCGGCAACGCCTGCGGAGCCCGGTCCCCTCGACTGGCTCGACTGGGAGCGTCGGAAGACCTTGCAAACGCTCCGCCTCCTTCGTCCTGGCGCCTGAACCGTGCCGGGACGTTCCTCACTGACGGATCAACCCCTGCGGCAGTGTTCATCGGCTCGGAGCCGTTGCGCTGTCGTGACCGCCTGAACCGGGGCCGATCCCTTCTCGATTTGCCTTGCAACCTTCCCAGGAGAACCAACGTGGCGACCACTGCGCCTTCGCACGATGTCAAGGATCTGGCCCTCGCTCCGGCCGGCCACAAGCGGATCTTGTGGGCCGACCGCGACATGCCCGTCTTGGCGACCATCCGGGAACGCTTCACCCAGGAGCAGCCGCTCAAAGGCTTGCGGATGTCGGCCTGCTTGCACGTCACCGCCGAGACGGCCAACCTGGCCCGGACCCTCAAGGCCGGTGGGGCCGATCTGGTCCTGATCGCCTCCAATCCGCTCTCGACCCAGGATGATGTCGCCGCCAGCCTCGTGCAGGACTTCGGCATCAGCGTCTACGCCATCAAGGGCGAGGACGAAACGAGCTACTACAAGCACATCGCCGCGGCCCTGGCCCACAAGCCGAACGTCACCATGGACGACGGGGCCGACCTCGTCAGCGCGATGATCTTCATCGCCCTGAACCGGCTCGACGACGTCCACCCCGAGGTCCGATCCTGGGCCACCTCTCTCTCTCCTCAGGAGCGGGCCGGCGTGGCTTCCGAGGTTGTCGCCAGCATGGAGGAGACGACCACCGGTGTCATCCGCCTGCGGGCGATGGAGAAGGACGGCGTCCTGAAGTTGCCGGTCATCGCCGTCAACGACGCCCAGACCAAGCATTTCTTCGACAACCGCTACGGCACTGGTCAGAGCACCATCGACGGCGTCATCCGCGCCACCGACATGCTCATCGCCGGCAAGAAGGTGGTCGTTTGCGGCTACGGATGGTGCGGCAAGGGTGTTGCCCTGCGGGCCCGAGGCATGGGCGGTCAGGTCATCATCACCGAGATCGACCCGATCCGAGCCCTCGAAGCCGCGATGGACGGGTTCGAGGTCATGCCGATCGCCGACGCCGCCAAGATCGGCGACCTGTTCATCACCGTCACGGGGAATATCCACGTGATCCGGGATGAGCATTTCGCCGCCATGAAAGACGGCGCGATGATCTGCAACTCCGGCCACTTCAACGTCGAGCTGCAGCTCGACGGCCTGGCCAAGAAGGCCAAGGAAGTGACCAAGGGAATCCACCCGTTCGTCGACGAGTACACGATGCCCAGCGGCAATCGTCTGTACGTCCTCGGTGAAGGCCGCCTGATCAACCTTGCCGCCGCTCACGGCCACCCGGCGAGCGTCATGGACATGAGCTTCGCCGCCCAGGCGTTGGCCACCGAGTGGAGCCTCAAGAACAAGGGCAAGCTCGAACACCAGGTCTACAACGTCCCGGTCGCCGTCGACGAGTACGTTGCCAAGCTCAAGCTCCAGACGATGGGCATCGCCATCGATAACCTGACCGACGAGCAGACCAAGTACCTCAACAGCTGGGAACAGGGAACCTGATCTTTCCCTTCAAGTTCCGGTATCATCGCTGACTGTCGGACGACGTTGGACGACCCTTCGCGGTCGTCCCACGTTCGCCTTCCCGTTTCGTCATGTTGCGTGTCGCTCCCGGCCGAAACCGCCACCAAATTACGCTCTCCAACGACCATGCCCGAGATTCGACCTTTCCGCGGTGTTCGCTACGATCTGGCCCGTGTCGGCGACCTGTCGCAGGCCGTCGCCCCTCCGTACGACGTCATCGGCCCTGAGCTTCAGGAATCGCTCTACAACGCCAGTCCCTACAACATCATCCGCCTCGAACTCGGCCGCGATGAACCCGGCGATAACGACGCGACCAACCGCTACTCCCGAGCCGCGAAGCTGTTGAAGGACTGGCGGCGCGACGGCATTCTCGTCGATGAGTCTCATCCCTCGCTCTACGTCTACCACCAGACCTTCCAGGTCGAGGGGAAATCCTACACGCGCAAGGGGTTTCTCGCCCGAGTGCGTCTGGAACCGTTCGGCGAAGGGCGCATCTACCCCCACGAAGAAACGATGTCCGGCCCGAAGGCCGACCGCCTGAAGCTCTACGAGGCGACCGGCTTCAACCTCAGCCCCATCTTCGGTCTGTATCCCGACGCCGAGAATGCCGCCTTCTCCGCCCTTGAGCACGGCATCCGCGACCGGACCCCCTTGACCGTCACCGACCACCTCGGCGTTGAGAACCAGCTCTGGCCGGTCAGCGACGTCGAAACCCTGGCCACCGTCCAGGGCTTAATGGCCGACCGCTCCGTGTTCATCGCCGACGGCCACCACCGCTACGAGACGGCCCTCCGCTACCGGGCCGATCGCGCCGCCGCCGGAGAGTTAACCGGCCCCGACGACCCGGCCAACTTCTGCCTCATGATGCTCGTCTCGATGAGCGATCCCGGCTTGCAGATCCTGCCGACCCACCGGCTTGTCCAGGGATTGCCCTTCCTGACCTCGGGAAAGCTGGCCGAACTACTCTCCCCCGAGTTCGAGATCGAAGACTTCGGCGAAGGCCCCTCCGGCTGCCGCGCCGCCTGGCAGGAAATCGAGCTGCACGGCGACCAGAACCTGCTCGGCTTCGGCACCGCGATGGACAACCGCTGGTGCACCGCCCGGCTCCGCTCCGACGCGACGATGGATGCCCTCGTCCCCGATCACAGCCCCGACTGGCGATCGTTGGGCGTCAGCATCCTCCAGGAAATGGTGCTCAAGAAGACCTTCGGCGATCTCAGCCCATCGGTTCGGTATGTTCACCTGATCGACGAGGTCCTTGAGGCGTTCCAATCCGGCTCCTGCGACCTCGCCTGCCTTGTTCCTCCGGCCGGCATGGATCACGTCGAGGCCATCGCCTCGAACCTGGAAAAGATGCCACCCAAGAGCACCTATTTCTATCCGAAATTGCTCACAGGTCTGGTGCTGAATCCGATCCGCTGATTGGGGTGGTCGAGGCGCTGCGTTCGTTCCGTTGCGCCACTCGGTCCTCGGGCACCAGGGAATTGGCGCCCGAGGTCGAGATCGACGTCGGGCGAACGGACACGCTGAGGATCGTCGATCCGCGGCCTTCGCGATCGCACCTCACGATTCCTGCTTCCGTCCTCGATCCATTTCGGCCCGAAAATGACCGGGCGACCAGCGGTCCATGAACCAGTCGAAGGGCGTTGGAACAAGCCTCGACGCCCCGACGACCCACCGCGCCGATCGCCCCGGAAAGTGGAACGTCGATCGCCCGTCGATCGCCCGGACCATCGATCGCACCACCCGATCGACCGGCTCGGCATGCGGGGCGCGCCGGGCGGCTTCTCCGGGAGTTTCCCCTAACGCCACCTGATGAAATTCGCTCTCCGTCCGGTTCGGGCAGGTCGCCCAGACGCGCACGCCCGAACCCCTCAACTCGTACCGCAGGCTCCGGACTAGGCCGTTCACCGCGTGCTTGCTCGCCGCATAGGCCGCCGAGTACGGCAAGCCGACGAATCCAAGCACCGACGACACGAACATCACCTGTCCGCGCCCGTTGGCTTTCATGTGGCGAATCGCCTGCTGCGTCAGTTCCATCGGCGCAATCAGGTTCACCTCCATGATCTCCCGGAGCATCGCCGGATCTTCGTCTTCAAACGCTTCGTAATGGCCGATCCCGGCGTTGTTGACCAGCAGGTCGAGCCCCTGCGGAAACACCTTCATCGTCCGGTCCCAGAGCCGGTTGCGGAAGCATGCGTCGGCGAGGCTCCCCGCCTCGATCATCACGCGCCCCTCCGGCAACTCTGCGGCGAGCGACTCCAGACGATCCTGCCGGCGGGCCGTGGCCAGCACGGTCATTTCCTGGTCAATCACCAGTTGCCGCACCAGTTCCCGGCCGATTCCGGCCGAAGCCCCGGTGACAAGGGCGGTCGAGAGGGTCATCAGATCCCATCCTTAGGCCCCGGTGCGGGAGCCCGACTCGTCTCCTTCCTCATCGACCTGATCGACCTCGAACAGATCCGCCAGCGTGAGGCCAAAGTCTGGCAAGAGATCGCCGCCTTCGATCCGGTCGCCGACCCGAAGCACTCGGATCGTCGTCAACGAATCATAGTCATACACGCAACGACTCCCTGGATACACCACCCAGACCCGACGCACTCCCGTTTGAAAATATTCCTCAATTTTTTCGAGCAGATCGACCGCCGCATCCGTCGGGCTGACGACCTCAATCGCCAGTTCCGGTACCACCTCCCAGCCATGAGTGGCCGGCACCCGTCTCGTCCTCGGCCAGCGATCGAAGGACACGAAGGCCACATCCGGTCGCCGCTTCTGGTTCCGGTTCGGGTCGAGCTTGAAGAGCATCTCCGCCTCGACGCGGCCGAGTTGATGTGTCCAGATATGTTGTGTTAAAAATCCAACAAGGATCGACGCAAGATGGCTTTCTCGGGAACTCATCGGCGGCAGCTCCACCACTCGACCCTCGATCACCTCATACAGCAGGTCATCCGTCGTCAGGGTCTCCGGGAGATCGACCGCCTGGGGAGAATCGATCGTACTGCTCTGGCTCACCGTCATTGTCGCCTCGCATACCTGGGGCGTGCCCGACCTGACCTGAACAGAAGGATTCTACCATCGGTCCACCGGATCGTCAGCCCGACCGAACCTCTCCCAGCCGCCGGTGTCGGTCGCTCTGGCAGGATCGCGGCAACGCCCGTTGTTTCTCGGGAGGAGCATCGTGTACAATACCGCATTCATCCGACGAGGTTCTTGAGACGCCGGATGATCTCCTGCCAATCGCACTGAACTGTTCCGTATCGAACCGTCACTCAACGCTAGTGACCAGACGAGGCACGCCGTGGCCACGATCACCGAAACCGCGCCGCAGACCCGACAGAACCCGATGACCGGGGCCGAAGCCCTGGTCGAGTCGCTCTACCGGCACGGCGTCAAGGTCGTATTCGCCTACCCGGGCGGCGCCAGCATGCCGATGCACCAGGCCCTGACGCGCTATCGGGACACAATCCGAACGATCTTGCCCCGGCACGAACAGGGGGGCATCTTCGCCGCCGAAGGCTACGCCCGCGTCACCGGAGAACCCGGCGTCGTCATGGCCACCTCCGGCCCCGGTGCCCTGAACCTCGTGACCGGCCTGGCCGACGCGAAGATGGACAGCTTGCCCATCGTCGCCTTCACCGGCCAGGTTCCCACCGGCGTCATCGGCACCGACGCGTTCCAGGAAACTCCGATGGTCGAGGTCAGCCGCTCGGTCACGAAGCACCATTACCTCGTTCAGGCTGCCCGAGATATTCCCCGGATCGTCAAGGAAGCCTTCCACATCGCTCGAACCGGGCGCCCCGGCCCGGTCCTGATCGACGTGCCGAAGGACATTCAGAACACCATCCTCCGCGATCCCGACTTCGACCCGCCGATGAACCTGCCGGGCTATCACCTTCCCCCGGCCCCCAGCCCGGCCCGCTTGCACGAGGTTGTCGAGGCGCTCAAGGCCTGCTCCCGGCCGATCATCTACTGTGGCGGTGGGGTGATCGCCTCCGACGCCGCCGAGGAGATGCGCGAGTTCGCCTCGAAGACCGGAATCCCCGTCGCCATGACGCTTCAGGGACTCGGCTCCGTGCCGAACGACCATTACCTCTCCCTCGGCATGCTCGGCATGCACGGCACCGTCTACTCAAATTACGCGATTAATGAGGCCGACCTGCTCCTCGCCTGCGGCGTCCGCTTCGATGACCGCGTGACCGGCAAGCTCTCCGAGTTCGCCAAGCACGGACGGATCGTTCACATCGACATCGACGCCTCCGAGATCAATAAGAACAAGGTCGCCCACATCCCCGTCCATGCCGACGTCAAGGAGGCCCTCGCCACCCTGACGCCGATGGTCGAGAAAGGCGACTGGCGCGACTGGCACCGCCAGATCGACGCCTGGCGAGCCTCCGACCCGATGACCTATCCCGATCGCGATGACGCCATCCTCCCTCAGTACGTCATCGACCAGTTCTCGAAGCTCACCCAGGGCGAGTTCCTCATGTCCACCGGCGTCGGCCAGCACCAGATGTGGGCCGCGCAGTGGACCTGCTTCAAGCACCCGAGAAGCTGGGTCACCTCCGGCGGCCTCGGCTCGATGGGCTTCGGCCTCCCCGCCGCGATGGGCATGCAGGCGGCCTTCCCTGACAAGCTCGTGGTCGACATCGACGGTGACGGCTCGTTCGTCATGAACATCCAGGAACTGGCCACCGTCCACTGCGAGAAGCTGCCGGTCAAAATGATCGTCCTGAACAACCAGCACCTCGGCATGGTTGTTCAGTGGGAAGACCGCTTCTTCGCCGGCAACCGTGCCCATACCTACCTCGGACCGATCGACCATCCCGAGGCGACCGGCAAAGGGGGCGGGGAACTTCCCGAAGTCACCTACCCCGACCTCGTGACCGTCGCCCGAGGGTTCGGCGTCGCCGCTCGTCAGGTACGCAACAAGGCCGAGTTGATCGACGCCCTCAAGGAAATGATCGCCCATCCTGGACCTTACGTCCTTGATGTGCTCGTTCCTTACCAGGAGCACGTCTTGCCGATGATTCCCGCCGGCATGACGGTCAAGGACATCATCAAGACCTGACCCTCCGGTCGGTCTCTCTCGTGGGATCGATCTCCGCCGATTGCGCTCGATTTCACGGGGTCTGAGCCTGGCTCGGGCCCCGTGTTCCTTTGCGCGATCGACGAACCCGAACGAGTAACTGTGATCAGGATCTCCGAGGGCGAGTCCCGCCGTCCTCGGCCCTGCGCGCAAGACCGCGGCCGGTCGGTCGGAACCGTCAAACGATTCCCACCGACCGGCCGTCAGGTCAATCCTGGGCCAACTGAAACGGGGACCCGCCCCTCAGTTGGCCCAGGCGAGTTCGTCGACCAGCAACCCATACTTCTTCATCTTCTTGTACAGGGTTGTCCGGTTGATATCGAGCACCCTCGCCGTCTCCTGACGATTCCAACCGAGGGCTTTGAGCGCTTCGAGGATGATCTGCTTCTCCGGTTCCTCCAGCGCTTCCTTCAACGGCCGAATGTGGCTCAGGTCTCCCCGGAATTCGCCCGATCCCCGATTGCTCGAAGGGCTGGAGGAGAAGATCAAGTCGCTGGGCTCGATCAGTCGCCCTCGGCAGATCAAGACGGCACGTTCGACCACTGCCTCCAGTTCCTGAATATTGCAGGGCCAGTGGTAGCGCCGCATCATCGCCATCGCCTCGGAACTGAAGCCGCTGACCGTCCGACTGTTCCGCTGAGCGGCTCGGAACCGGAAGTGTTCGGCCAGCCGATCGAGGTCGGTCCCTCGGTGTCGCAACGGTGGAAGTTTCAGGGTCGCTACACTCATCCGATACCAGAGATCCTGGCGGAATCCCCCCCTGGCCACGCGCTCTTCCAGGTTTTCCCGAGTTCCGAGGATGACCCGGACATCGGCCCGTTCTGGACGACTCGCTCCGATCGGTTCGTACACCCCGTCGCGGAGCAGCCGCAGCAGCTTCGCCTGAAGCTCGGGGCCGAGCGACGCCACATCGTCGATGTAAAGCGTTCCTCCCTCGGCGCGTTCGATCTGACCCGGAACCGCGGGTCGGAGCATCGGACGTTCCCCGAACAGCAAGCGGTCGATCTCTCCGGCGGATTCCTCTGAGCAACGAACCTCCACAAACGGCGCTCCGTTGCGAGGGCTTCGCTGGTGAATGATCCGAGCCATCAGGCTCTTGCCGGTCCCTTCCTCCCCTTGAATCAGGACGGTCGCCCGAGTCGAGGCGATCGTCTCGGCCAGCTCAAGCGTCTGCCGAAGGCTTTCATCCTCGCCGATCAAAGCCAGGGGCTCTCTCAAATGTCCCGAATCCCCCATCGAAGAAGGATTCCCGGCGGAACCGTTGAGGAAGGTCCACCCGTGGGCCGATTCCACCGCGCCCGACCCCTTCGGAGCGGTGTTTGAAGTGCGCCCATCGGACGGGGACGTCATGGCTCCCACCACCGTTCGGGCCGACGGCTCAGCTTCCCCCAGAGCTTGCGAGACCGCGGCTCGCAGTTGTGTTGCCGGCAAGGGGAACCGCAGGACGGCGTCCGCCCCCCGCTGTCGGGCCTCCCGGGTCCGCTCCGCGTCACCGACCGAAAAGAGCAGGATGACCGGAAGCGCCGGGAATTTCCGCTTCATGTAGTGCAACAGTTCCAGGCAGTCCGGATCTTCCGGTTCCACGCCCGCGACGATGACGTCCACCCCTCCCCGTTCCAATCGTCGAACGGCGGCCGGGTCATTCGGTGCCTCCTCCAGCTGGACGGCCAGCGTTTGGAGCATCGAGGCAAGCAGCGTGCGAGCCGACGAATCAGGGTGAACAATAAGGATTCGGTTCTCGTTCATGGGTGCTTCTCGATGCCAGCCCACCGCCTTCGATGACGGGGCTGCCAGCGTCCTTCACAAGGGGCCGAAGCCATTCGGCCGGCTCGAGCAGGGTCTGACGCAACGGTCCGGTCGTTCAACGCTCTGGGGAGAGGAGGGATCTTGCCGACTCAAGACATCCTGAACGCATCGGCAAGATCGTCAAGCATCAACGGGAGGCCCCCCCTTGCGTGGGGATCAAGGGTGGCCGGGAACAGCATGGAACGTCACGCCCGAGGGTGGCTGCGACGGTACGCTTCGATGAGCCGCTCCCGAGAGACATGGGTGTAGACCTGGGTGGTCGTCAGTCGGCGATGACCAAGCAATTCCTGCACGCTCCTCAGGTCGGCACCCTGGTCCAGCAAATGGGTTGCGAAACTGTGCCGCAAGGCATGCGGGCTGGCCTTCGGGTCGAGCCCCTGGGCCCTCAAGTGATTTTGAAAGAGCCGATCCACGCTCCGAGTCGAGAGCCGACGGCCGTATCGGTTCAGGAAAATCGCCGGCTCGTCCAGGCGATCCGGTTGCCGGACCTCCAGCCATCGAGCCAGCCAGGTCATGGCCTCGGGACCAATCGGCGCCAGTCGCTCACGACGCCCTTTGCCTCGAACCCGAACCGTACCTCGTTCCGGGTCCAGGTCGTCGAGATCCAGGCCCACCAGTTCGGCGACCCGGAGACCCCCGCCATAGAGCGTCTCGAACATCGCCCGGTCCCGGATCGCCAGCGGGGTATCGGTCGGCATGCCATCGAGCAGATTCACCACGTCTTCGACCCGAAGGGCCCTCGGCAGACGCTTCGGCTGTTTCGGGTTCCGGAGCCCGGCCGTCGGGTCGATCGCCACCGATCCTTGCCGCCGGTGATAGCGGAAAAACGATCTCAGACTCGCCAGCCGACGCGCCATCGTGCCGGCCGAATACCCTCGCCCAGCCAGCCAGGCCGAGAAGTTGCGCAATCGCTTCGCATCGGCCTGAAGCGGGTCCAGTTCCTCCCCGCCTCCCGTCTCGGTTAAAAATTCGGCATAGACGGCCAGGTCGCCTGCGTAGCCTCTCAAGGTATGCGACGACGCCCTCCGCTCTCGGCGGAGATGGTCCAGAAATTCGGCGATTGACGGATGCGTCATGGCCCACCCTTGACTCGATCTCGGAGCAATCGTCATCTCGGAAGAGCCTCGAACCACCGCGATGACCTCTCCCATGCTCTGATCGGCTCGCTGGAGGCCTCCACGCGAGTTCACCTGCAGGGACCATCGGACGAGGTGACCCGTCGCGCGATCATCCGAGACCTTCATCGGGATCAGTCCCATTGGGTGACCATTTATTGCTTAAGTAAACCTGTTGCGAGTCAAGAAAACGCAGGAACAGGTTTGTCAATGGTGTCGGGGATCGACACGATGATGTCGTTGGTAATCAGGTTACGATTGCCATGTCTCTGTGTGACGTTCCCCCAACACGTTCAGGACGAAAAAAACGGGTTCGACACGATTCGAACACCCTCCGGTCCCCATCGCTCGTTTCGCGCACTGAGAGAACGTGTTCCCCCGAGCCAATCCACCCTGAGGCATCATCACCCCGGTTTTCCCCGATCCGCATTCCGGCGCGGAACGGATTGCGGCACCCGCCAGAGCGTGATAATCTCGGAAGGATAGGCGAAATCCTTCGAGCCATAACTTCTACGGGGAGTGTCGCGAGCCATGTTATCCGAAGGCGAGGGAGAAACGCTGACCCATCGCCTGATTCTCCCCCGAGATGCCAACCATCACGGCACCTTGTATGCTGGCGCCCTGCTCTCACTGGCGCTTGAGGCGGCCTATGCGACCGGTTACCGGACGCTGGGAGCCACCGCCAATCTCGTACTCAAGCGCGTGCTCGACCTGCGCTGCTTCGAGCCCGTCCCGGTGGGCCGGGTGGTCGAGTTGCGGGGGCGAGAGGTCTACCGAACCCGGGCTCAGGTCGTCGTCGCCTTGCGAGGGATGCCGCTCGTCGGACGTTCCCGAGACTGGATGGACGGCCTGATGCAGTTCGTCCAGGTCGATGCCGCCGGACGACCGGTCCCGATTGGCGACTCGGCCGACCTGGCGCCTGAGATCGCTCCGGTCGCCTGGCGTGAGTTGCAGCGTCGGGCGCTCCAGCTCCTGGCGGTTCGGGTCCGACCAGGGCGCGAGCAATCCGACTGATCCTCAGAATCGGGATCGCCGGCAATCCCTGGTCCCTTCCGATCAATCGCCCAGGGTGCCCAGGGCGTCCTCCTCCGAGGCATCTTCCGGTGGCCTCATGGGCAACTGGAACAGAAAGCGTGACCCGACGCCCTCCGTCGAGGTGACCACGATTCTCCCTCCATGTTCCCGAACAATCTTGTCCGAGACCGGCAAGCCGATTCCGGTGCCACGCGCTCCTTTGGTCGAGGAAAAGATCTCGAAAATGGTCGCCAGTTCCGACTCGGGAATGCCCACCCCGTTGTCCTCGACCGAAACCAGGGCCTGCTGCGTTTCGACATCCAGCCCGGTCGTGATGCTCACCAGGGCCTCGGGGCGCCCTTCCGCCGCGTCGAGGGCATTGGTCACGACGTTCAGAACGGCGCGATGGATCCCGTCAGGGTCCAGTTGCACGGTCGGCAAGTCCTCGGCCGGGTGCCAGGCGAGGGTCACGCCCAGCTCATTGGCCCGAGCTTGCATCAGCTCGACCACGTCTCCCACCACCTCGTTCAGGTCGGTCGGCTCCAGCGCCGGGTCCCGATCCTTCGAGAAGGAGAGCATGTCCATGACCAGGTTGTAAATCTTCGCCTGGTTCTTCTCGACGATGCCCCAGCCTCGGCGCGTAATTTCCTCGTCGTGCTGGTTCAGCCCCATGTCAACCAGGTAGCTCCCCCCTTTGATCCCCTGCATGATGTTCTTGATGTGGTGACTCAGGGTGGCGATCGTCTGGCCGACGGCCGCCAGGCGTTCGGCTTCGACCTTGTCCCGGTAGAAGTTCGTACTCTCGATCGCCAGGCCCGACTGATGGCCGATGGCGACCATCAACATCAGGTGCTCCTGCGTGAACTTCCCGCGCGGTCGGCCTCGTTCCGGCCCGTCGATCACCAGTTCCCGAGATCCCCTGACATCGGCATACAGCACGCCGAGTGTCGTGTGCCTTCCCTGAACGGGCACGCAGATCGCCTCTCGGATGCCGTAATCGACGATCGACTGCGACGGCCCAAACCGCCGATCGACCGGGGCATCGAAGGTGATCACCC
Source organism: Tautonia marina (assembly GCF_009177065.1). Taxonomy (NCBI): domain Bacteria; kingdom Pseudomonadati; phylum Planctomycetota; class Planctomycetia; order Isosphaerales; family Isosphaeraceae; genus Tautonia; species Tautonia marina. The sequence goes on along the minus strand of NZ_WEZF01000002.1, from coordinate 347,294 downwards.
CCTGACCCTCGGTCAAGACGTGGTCGACGATCGACCGCGAGATCCGCATCCGTTCGTCCGGGTCCTGGACCGGCCCTCGCCACCGAACGGCCTTCGGCGTCAATTCTCCCCGAGGGTCGAAGAGGAGAATCGCCCCGCGATCCGCCCCGATCGACTCAAACACCAGCTCCAGAATCTGCGGTAAGAGGGCCTCGGGGTCCAGCACATCGCTGATCGCCCGGGTCGCCTGATACATCACCGACAGGTTCGCCAGCCGGACCTTCAGCCACTCGCCGGCCGACTCGGGAGCCCCTAGCACCTGAGAGCCGTGCCCAACCGGCAAGCTCCGGACAATCTCCGAACGATCCTCGGCCCGAGCCAGGGCCAGCACATCGACCCGGTCGGTCAGGTCGTCCTTGGCTGATGGTCCGGCGTCAAAGAGCAGCACGGTCGAGCCGATCTGGACCCGATCGCCCGTCTTCAAGGGGGCTTCGTCAATCAACTCGCCGTTGAGGAACGTTCCATTGGCCGAACGGAGGTCCACAAGCCGCAATCCGCCCCCTCCCTCGGGTCGGATCTCGGCATGGCGTCGAGACACTTCACTGTCATGAAGCCGGATCGGACTGGAGCGTTCCCGGCCCAGTGTGGTCGGTTGCTCCGACAGCTCAAAACGCTTGCCCCGATCGGCCCCCTGGACCACCAGCAACGAGGCCACGGCGAAACTCTCCCCGAGAGTGGAAGGGATGTTCCTCCGGGACATTCCCAGGACAACCCCTTCCTCGTCAGGCTATCGACGCGGTTCCAGACTCGTCAACCCGCTCCCCGACCGATTGGAAGGTTCCCCGGCGGCCGGGTTCATCCAGGTTGCTCTGCCGATGCGACTCTGCGGAACTTCCGGTGGGTTCGACGGCCGCGGTATGAATCTTGCACGAAAAACCCCGGCGAAGATCGACTCTCGACGTCGATCGAATGGCGAGCCGCGACTTGCCTCGAACTTCTTTGCCAAGACCTTCGATGCCCGCCCTTCGACCCTTTGGCTGAACCCACCCTCCTGGAATCATGATGGACTGGACCGGGCAACTGCACTTCGGACCCTTAAAACCGCTGGAGCAAGTCGACGGAACCTTGCCGATCGAGGATCACGGCCTGATCGGTGACGGCATGACCGGCGCCCTGGTCGGCCGCGATGGTGCGATCGACTGGCTCTGCGTGCCTCGGTTCGACGCTCCTCCGGTGTTCTGTCGGCTCCTCGATCGTCACCGAGGAGGGGCGTTCACCGTGGCCCCCGAGCACCTGCTCGAATCACGCCAGAGCTACCTCGACGAAACCGGCATCCTGGCCACCGAGATGCGATCCCCGACCGGCCTCGTCCGGGTCCTCGACGCCTTGACGTTTCACCGGGGCTCGATCCTCTCCGACGATGCCCAGGCCGCCCGGGGAGAACTGGTGCGCGCCGTCGAAATCCGAGAAGGCTCCGTCCGCCTTCGGATCGCAATCGACCCCTGGCGGGCCTCCCCGATCCAACGCCAGGGAGAGGCGTGGCAGATCCGGTTTGCCGATCGTCCCGAGATCGTCCTGAACCTCCATGCCGATCGCCCCCTGGACGGTCCTCAAACGGTGATCGAACTCCACCAGGGAGATCGAATCAACCTCACCCTCCGCTGGAACGGGGTCGAGAAGGACGACCGCTCCACGCCTCCCTTGCAGGCCATCGACGACACGGTTGATGCCTGGAGACGCTGGCTCGGCTGCCTGTCGTACCACGGTCCTCAGAAGGCCCTTGTTCGGCGATCGGCCATCACCTTGAAGCTCATGGACAACGTCGAGAACGGCGCCATCGTGGCCGCCCCGACCTCCTCCCTCCCTGAGGAAATCGGAGGCGTCCGCAACTGGGATTACCGCTACTCCTGGATCCGCGATGCCGCCTTCTCCGTCTATGCGTTACGCCGCATCGGTTTGAATCGCGAGGCAAGGAACTTCCTCGCCTGGGTCCACGACGTCATCGACCAGGATGGCGGGCGTCCCCGAGTCCTTTACACCCTCGACGGTCGGCAACCCGAGCCGGAACGGGAGGACCCGACCCTGAGCGGCTATCGAGGCTCCCATCCCGTCCGCTGGGGCAACGACGCCGCCGAGCAACGCCAGCATGATGTCTTCGGAGAGATCATCGACTGCGCCTTCCAGTGGGTTCGCCACGAAGATCATCTCAGCGAGCGGTTATGGAGCCGTCTTCTCCCCTTGGTCGAGGCGGCTCGCGTCGAGTGGAACGAGCCGGATCAAGGCATCTGGGAGATCCGGTCCTCGGGACGCCCCTTCACCTACTCGGCCGCGCTGTGTCAGGTCGCCCTCGATCGCGGCGCCTGGATCGCCGAGCGACTGAAGCTCCCCGGAGACATCGACGGCTGGCGTGCCGACGCGGCCCACCTCCGCAAGACGATTCTCGAACACGCCTGGGACCCCGAGCAGAACGCCCTGACCGAGCACATTGGCGGCGAGCAGCGGAGTGGACTCGATGCCAGCATCTTGGCACTCCCCTTGCGTCGAGTCGTCCGGGCCGATCACCCTCGCATGATCGCCACGACTGAGGCAATTCGCCGCACCCTCGATGCCGGTGACGGTCTGCTCTACCGATACCGCCCCGACCACTCTCCCGACGGCCTCCCCGGCCACGAAGGGGCCTTCATTCTCTGTAGCTTCTGGCTCGTCGATAACCTGACGCTTCAGGGCAGGCTCGACGAGGCCCTCGATCTCTACAACTCCCTCTGTGCTCGGGCCAACCCTGTCGGTCTCTTCTCCGAGCAGATCGACCCCTCCAGTGGTCGGTTCCTCGGCAACTTCCCTCAGGCGTTCAGTCAAGTCGGGGTGATTTCCTCCGGCGTCAACCTCTCCCGGGCGCTCGAACAAGGCCACCACGACCTCGGCGAAGGGGCTGCCGGCCGTCCCAATTCCGCCCGATCGTAAGGTGGGGAGGACGAGCAGCGCGGGACCCTTGATCTCCTCTTTCGGTGGCTTGCCTTGTCGGGGCTCGATCGGCCGATTCTAATGAAAGGGTCTACGTCGTCTCCCGCGATCGACTGGCCACCGCGCCGGTCTCCCTTTCGCGGAGGCTGGCGACGCCCACGTCTCCTGCCCGTTGCCCCCCTCCGTTGCCGATGAGGTCCGCCCGATGGAGTTCCCGCCGATCGCCCGAGTCCGCCAGTCGGTTCCCCAGCCCCGGGTCGATGACATTCCCGGCACCGTTCGCCGCCTGATCCGCGAGAGCCGGATCACCGATCGGGTTCCCGCCGGCGGGCGCGTCGCCGTTGGGGTCGGTAGCCGAGGGATCAACACCATCTTCGTCATTGCGAAGGCGGCGATCGAAGAACTCAAGGCGATGGGCTTCAATCCCTTCATCGTCGCCGCCATGGGCAGCCACGGCGGCAACACCTCCGAGGGCCAGCGCCAGCTTCTGGCCGAGTACGGCATCACCCCCGATCGCCTCGGCGTCGAGGTGAAGACCGACATGGAGACGACCGTCATCGGGACCAGCCCGATCGGCCTTCCCATCCACTTCGACAACAACGCCCTGGCGGCCGACGGCATCGTCCTGCTCAACCGCGTCAAGCCTCACACCGACTTCACCAGTGAGTTCGAGTCGGGCATCCTCAAGATGATGGTCATCGGCCTCGGCAAGCGCGAGGGGGCCAGCCAGATTCACAAGCTCGGCCTCACCGGCATGCGAGAGGTCCTTCCTGCCGTCGGCAAGTTCCTCATCTCGAACACCCCCTTCGCCCTCGGCCTGGCGATCCTCGAAAACGCGAAGGATGAGCCGGCCGAGATCGTCCCCGTCGATCCCGACACGATCCTCGACGTCGAGCCCCGCCTCTTGCAGCGGGCCCGCGAGTTGATGGGCCGCTTGCCCTTCGATCAGATCGACGTACTCGTCGTCGGCGAGATCGGCAAGAACTACTCCGGGGCCGGCATGGACCCGAACGTCATCGGCCGGCTCATGGTCGAGACGATGCCCGATTTCGACCGCCCGAAGGTCACCCGCCTGGCTGTCCTCGATGTCTCCGAGGAAAGCCACGGCAATATTGTCGGCGTTGGCTTTGCCGATCTGGCGACCGAGCGAATCGTCGAGAAGATGGACCCCGAGCCGTTCCGGATCAACGTCCTCACCTCCTGCTTCCTCGAACGCGCTCGCATTCCGATCACCCTACCAACCGACCGCGAGGTCCTCCGCGTCTGCCTCGAAACCTGCTGGCGGATCACCCCCGACGAGGCCCGCGTCGTCTTCATCCCGAACACGCTCGAAGTCGATCACCTTTGGGTTTCTCCCGCCATGAAAGCCGATGTCGACGCCCACCCTCATCTGAGCTTCGAGACCGACTTCCAGCCCATGCCGATTGACGAGGCCGGCACACTCGATCAGGAATTCCTCTTTCCCCACAGCGTCCGCGGCCGTCGCGCCTCCGGCGCGTACGTTTCCGCCTGACCGGGAAGGCCAACCCGATCGAGGGATCTCTCACACGCTGCTCAAGCCTTCGATGCGGTCCCTCGATCAGCCCTCGTCCTTCGGCTCGGCCGTTTTCTCACGTTCGGTCGGGTCGAACCCCTCCAGCGGAGCATCCTGCGGGTTCAGATCAAACCGGAGCCGACCGAAGGCCGGCGGCCCGGGCGCTCGTTGCACGGACATCGGCACGACGATCCGATCGGGGACCGTCTCTCCCGTTGCCAGCGTCATCGCATTGCGATATGCCAGGATGCCCAACCCCCGATCATCCGCGAAGGCCGCCGCCGAGGCGAACGATTCCTCCACGACGACGAAGCTCTCCGGGTCCACCAGAAACCCCGCCACCGTCACCCCCGTGCCTTCCGGCAGTTCACTCCGTTCGATCGTCGCGCCGAGAAAGCTCGTGTCATCGCCGGTCAGGACCATGGCCAGTTCCGGCCGCTCCTTCAGCCGCTCCAGCACCAGGTTGCCCACGTCGTACTGACCTCCCGCGACCGCCTGGGGGCCGTCTCCAATCGTCTCGATTCCCGCTCGCGTCAGGGCCTCGAACAGGGCCCCGGCGCGCCGATCCGCCTCGGGAAAATCCTTTGTGTACACGACGAGCGCCGGTCCCTCGGCCGACTTGCCCAGCTTGCTTGCATCGCTGGCAGCGGCTTCGATGAGTTCCTCGGCGGCTCGCTTGTAGTCCCCCCGGACGACCACCGGCACCGGTTCCCCCCCGGCCGTCACCGGTTCGAGAATCGTCACGACGGCGATGCCTCGACGCCTGGCCTCGGCGATCGCCGGCCCGAGAGCCTCGGCGTCATCCACCACCACGACCATCGCTGCCGTGCCTTCCTGGCTGACCCGGCGGACAAAGTCGGCCATCGACTCCCCCTCGCCGGCCGTTCGGGCGGTGAAGAGCGCGTTCTGTTTCGCGGCATCAAGCTGCGCCGCTTCCTTCCAGATCAAGGGTTGCGTCTGCGGCGCGTTCGGCAGCAAGAACGTGATGCGAGGCACCCCTCCCCTTGATGTCGGGATCGCCGGCAGGCTCGACAGCCCCGATCGGCTCTCCGAGTCCGTCGCGACCGGGGCGATCCGGTTTCCTTGCGAGTCGCCACACCCCAAACCTATCGCCACCGGCACCAGGGCTACGAGGCCCCAAATCGTTGCAGCCGTCCGGCTCATTGTTGAATCGAACCTCCGAACCGGGAAATCAACACCCAGCGCCCATCACAAGCCTGCTGCCGAGGGGCGGAACGGCTCTGCGTTCGGTACGAGGCCGTCCTCCCCCGCGCTGCGGATACTCCGAGTTATTCTACGCAATTCCGATCCTGCCAACACGCGCCTCGGTCTTCCATCACTCAGGCGATCCCTGGCCATTTTGTGTGACTGGCCCGACCGAATTCCTCGATACTGTTCTCGTGGCTCTGTGTTTTCAACGCGATTCCCCAAAGCGCCCCGAACTCCCGATGCACCCCCTTGGCCCTGTTCCCATCCTCCCCTGGCAACCTCTCAAATCCCGATCGCCGATCGGCCCGGCCCCTCGCGCGAAACGAAGCCATCGCCGGAGCGCTCCACAACGGAACGAAGCCATCGCAGATCACGTAACCTGCTGCTGGAAAATGGTTTTCGAACAAATTGGCGAGGCGCTCCCAAGCATTCCTGCACCCGTTCTGCGTCAGATCAAGAATGCCATCCGGGCCATGACCATCACACTGAGCCAGAGCAGTTGCGCCAGGGCGAGCGTGGCCAAAGCCCGGATCAGCGACCGTCGTCCCCAGCGGGCCATCGACCGGGTCAGGACCGTCTTGGGCATCGGATCGACCACGCGATCGACCAGGAGATACGCCGGCACGAGCAGCAAGACCGGGATGATCAGGAGCGTCCCCGTCTCGCCGATCGTCCGCATCAACCCGAACGCCAGGCCAATCAAGGCGATCGCCACCATCAAGCGGCCGAGACCGATCTGCCGGTCCTTCGACTGGAAACCCTTCGGCAGTTCGAGCGGCGTGCCCGGCAGTTCCGAGACGAGCCACCAGAGCAACCCCTGGATCGCCAACGCATGGCCGATCTTCCCGTTCCGAATCAGAGAGGGGACCTCTCGCGCCGGCACGATCTTCAGACGCAACTCCTCTCCTTCATCCCAGTTCGGTTCGCGGATCAATTTGGCGTTGCGGATCAAAATGGTCGTGATCCGAGAGGTCAAGAGCGATGGACAGGCCCAGACAGTTCCCAGAATGATCGGCTCGTCTCCCGCGTACCCGGTCTCCTCCAGCAACTCCCTGGCTCCAGCCTCCAGCGGGTCCTCTCCGGGGTCGAGCAACCCTCCAGGGGGTTCCAGGCTGTCGTTCGCCGAGCCGGCCCGAAACTGCTCAACCAGGATCAACCGATTCTCGGGCGTCAGGGCGATCACATTGACCGCATCGGCCAGGTGGACCACATAAAAGTCATGCGCCTTTCCCGACTTGCGCGATCGGTACCGTTCCCGACGCAGCGTGATCAGCCAGTTCGATTCGAGGGTCGTATCCCCCTCGGGCTCCCGGACCCAGGAGGCCTTTCCCTGGAATCGATCCCGTTGCGGCGGTTCAGGTTCGGTCGATGCGCTCATGGTCGGGCCTCGTCAAGGAGTTCGTCGTACGATAGCCGATCGCGCCTCGATCCGGGAGCCTCAAGCCAGCAAGACCTCCTCAATGAGCGTCGCAACTCCATCGGCCTCGAAGGTCGGAGCGACCAGATCGGCGGCCTTCTGGACCGCTTCCGGAGCCTGACCCATCGCTACCCCCAGCCCGGCCCCCTCGATCATCGGCAGGTCGTTCACATCGTCTCCCACCGCGACGATCTCCGACGGGTCGATCCCCCAGCGCTCGGCCAGGTGCAGGACGGCCGACCACTTGCTCGCCTCGGTGTTCAGGACCTCGCACATCGTCCCCGAATAGGCCGACGTATGCAGCACGAACGTCCTCAGGATGCCCGGCACCGCCTCGATCAGGGCGGCTTCCACCTCCAGCATCGCCGCCCGCTCTCCCACGGCGAACAGGTGGAAGTGGTCCCCCTGGTCGGGACGGGTCATCCAGTGGGGATCGACCCGAGCATACGGCCCGTTCCGTTCCACATACTCATCGAACAGGGCCCGTCCGGTCGGCCGGGCGGGGATGAGGAAGTCCGGCGGCGTTTCCTCATGATCCACGATCGACACGGCCGGCTCTCCCAGGCGTCGCAAGACATCGAGCACGGCCGTCGTCAGCTCCCGACCCAGATCGGCCCGCCAGAGGGTTGCGTGGCTGCTCGTTTCCTTGACCAACGCTCCCGAGTTGCACACGACCGGCGCATCGAGCTCCAGTTGCCGGGCCACCGGCAAGGCCCTTCGATACCGTCGGCCCGTGCACAGGACCGGCTGGATTCCCGCCGCCGCCGCCCGAGCTACCGCTGCCGCCGTTCGAGGACGCAGGATGCCATCCTTGCCGATCAGCGTTCCGTCCACATCGAGCGCCAGCAGTTTGTACGAGGGCATGGTCCGACTCTTCGGGACGATGAGCAGAAGCGATTTCGGCCGGTTGGGGGGTGCAACCATCGTAGGCCGACGGCCCCAAACCGGCAATCACACCACCCGGACGCTCCCTGTCCGTTCGGAATCGAGCGTATGATAGAGCGCGATCCTCGACTCCCCCGAGCCCTCCGGAGCCCCTCGACGATGATTCCCGAGAGCCTCTCCTCGATCCTCCTCACCGCCGTTCTCATGTTCGGAACCGGAACCGAACCCCCCGCCGACCTGTTCGACCGCGAAAACCTCGTGGCCTGGTGCATCGTTCCGTTCGACGCGGCGCAGCGAGGCCCCGAGGAGCGGGCCGCGATGCTCGACCGGCTCGAACTCCGTCGCCTCGCCTACGACTGGCGGGCCGAACACCTGCCGACCTTCGAGGAGGAGCTGGCAACCCTCGACCGCCACGGGATCGAGCTGACCGCCCTCTGGTTCCCGACCACGCTCGACGACACCGCTCGGTTCTTCCTCGACAGCCTGGCCGAGCACCAGCTCACCCCTCAGCTCTGGGTCACCGGCGGAGGCGAGCCGACCACCTCTCCGGAAGACCAGGCCGCCCGCGTCGCTGCCGAGGCCGACCGCATCCGACCCATCGCCGAGGCCGCCGCCAAAATCGGCTGCACGGTGGCCCTGTACAATCACGGCGGCTGGTTCGGCGAGCCCGAGAACCAGATCGCCATCATCGAGGCCCTCGACTTGCCCAACGTCGGGATCGTTTACAACCTGCACCACGGTCACCCCCACCTCGACCGCTTCCCCGCCTTGCTTGAAACGATGAAGCCCCATCTCCTCGCCCTGAACCTCAACGGCATGGATCGCGACGGCGAGGCGAAAGGACGCAAGATCCTCGTGATCGGTGAGGGAGAGGAGGATGCCCGGTTGCTTCAAGTCATTCGATCGAGCGGCTGGCACGGCCCGATCGGCATTCTCGACCACGTCCCCGAAGCCGACGCCGAGCAGCAGCTTCGGGCCAACCTCGACGGCCTCGATCGCCTGCTCAGGGCGATCGACCAGACGCCTTGATCCCGAACCAGGTTCCTGAACTCCGAAACCCCATCGAACCCATGCCATTCATCGTTCGTCATGCCTTTCCTCATGGTCTCGGTCTTGGCGGGAATCCCCCGAACCCCGTATCATGTGTCGTAACTTCAGGAGCGGAGCGAGGATGATTCCCGATCAGATGAAAGCCGACCGTACGTTTCACTTCGTCAGCCTGGGCTGTCCGAAGAACACTGTTGATTCCGAGCGCATGCTTGGCCTGCTCGCCCAGGACGGCTACGTGCCGGTCGCGGCCCCCGACGGCGCCGATCTGGTGATCGTCAACACCTGCGGCTTCATCGACGCCGCCCGAGCCGAGAGCCTGGCGGTGATCCGCGAGATGCTCGACCGCAAGGCCGCCGGGCAGGTTCGAGGCGTGGTCGTTGCCGGCTGCCTGGCCGAGCGTCAGAAAGACCTGCTGCTCGAAGAGGTCCCGGAGGTCGATCAGGTGATCGGCGTCTTCGGTCGAGAGGAGATCGTCAAGGCGGCCGACCGTATCCTTGGCGGTCTCGACGAGCAGCGATCCATCTTCAATCCCGCCCCGATTCGGGCGATGGACGACACCGCCCGATTGCGGATCACCCCCCGGCACCTCGCCTACCTCAAGGTCTCGGAAGGGTGTAGCCGGTTCTGCACCTTCTGCGCGATCCCGTACATGAGGGGCAAGCACCTGACCAAGCCGATCGAGACCGTTGTGGCCGAGGCGAAGGAACTGGCCGCCGACGGCGTCGTCGAGCTGAACCTCGTCGCCCAGGACATGACCTACTACGGCGTCGATCTCTACGGCCGCCCTCGCCTGGCCGAGTTGCTCCGGGAACTCGATCAGATCGACGGCATCCGCTGGATCCGCATCCTCTACAACTATCCGAATTACTTCACGGAGGAGTTGTACGATGTTCTTGGCTCGTCCGAGAAGATCATCCCGTACCTCGATATGCCGCTTCAGCATATCAACGACCGCATGCTGAAGATGATGAACCGCCGACATACGCGGGCCGAGACCGTCGAGATCATCCGACGCCTTCGCGAGGTGATGCCAGGCCTCGTCCTGCGGACGACCTTCATCGTCGGTTTCCCCGGCGAGACGGAGGAGGAGTTCGAGGAATTGCTGGACTTCGTCAAGGAGACGAAGTTCGAGCGGCTCGGCGTCTTCCCTTACTCCTTCGAGCCCGACACCCCGGCCGCCAAGCTGCCCGGCCACCTGCCCGACGACGTGAAGGCCCATCGTCGCGATCGGGTGATGGAGGTCCAGCAACCCATCGCCTTCGATTTCAACACCTCCCTCGTTGGCAAAACGCTGGATGTGTTGATCGATGGGCCGGCCCCGGCCGAACTCGGTCCAGGAGTCTGGGCCGGGCGTTCCTACGCCGATGCTCCCGACGTCGATGGGCTCGTCTTCGTTCGTGACCGCAACCTTCGCGCGGGGGACCTGATTCCCTGCGAGGTGCTGTTGACCGAGGGGTACGATCTGGTCGCTCGGCCGGTTGAGGGTGCCAGCCCGAAGCGCAAGATCCGTCACAGGCCCAAGGCGAGGAAACTTCCGCCGGCCTCCCCGTTTACCATCTTGCCGGGTTGACCGGAGAACCCAGTGCCTTGACGATCAGACGCTCATGCGATGACGTTCTCTTCGATTGCACAAAGGATTCGCGATGCGAGTTGAGGCCAGTCCCAGCACGAGCAAGCCGATCGGGCTCCTCAACATCCCGAACGCGCTGAGTGTGGCTCGCTTGTTTTTCGGGGTGGCGACGCTCTGGCTCATCGAGATCAACTGGTACATCCCTGCCCTGGTCCTGTTTCTGATCGCCGCCATTACCGATGCCCTGGACGGCTATGTGGCGCGGCTCTTGAAGCAGGAAACAGCCTTCGGGCGTCAGCTCGATCCGATGATCGACAAGCTTCTGATTGCCTCGGTCCTGATCTTCCTGGTCGCCATTCCCGGCAGTGGCGTGGCGGCCTGGATGGCCTCAGTCATCGTGGTTCGGGAACTGGTCATCCAGTGGCTTCGCAGCATGATGGAAGGCAAAGGAGTGGCCTTCGGCGCCAAGATGGCCGGCAAGCTCAAGACGGTCTTCCAGTGTGCGGCGATTGTGGCCGCGCTGCTGGCCCTCGCCCTGAGTCCCGACCCGGCAACCTGGGTTCTGGTCAGCCGCGATCTTCTCATCTGGGTTGCCGTCCTGTTGACGATCTATAGTGGAGTGGAGTACCTGGCCGTCGCAGCGCCGAAGCTGCGAGAGATGTAATGGCGTTCTGAGTCGAACTCCAGTTCCTTGCCCGATCCCCTGAGTAACCGACCCATGACCTGGTTCGAAGCCCTGACCCTGGCCGTGCTTCAGGGCCTGACGGAATTCTTGCCGGTTTCCAGCAGTGGGCACCTGGCGGTGGCGGCGTCTCTCTTTCACTCGCTGGGAACGGTCGAGAACCGTCCTGATGGCCTGTTCTTCATCGTGATGCTGCATCTGGGAACCCTCCTGGCCATCCTGGTCTTTTATCGTCGCGTCATGAGGTCGGGAGCCCGGGGATTGGTGACCGGGGGCGGAGTGGGCGAAACCCCGACCCGAGCGATCGTCCTCCGCAGCGGCTTGCTGGCGGTCGTCGCGACCTTGCCGGCAGTGGTCGTCGGGCTGACCTTGAAGAAGACCGTGGACGAGGCGTTCGAAAACATTCTCGTGCCAGGGTTTGCCTTCCTCGTCACGGCGGCCTTGCTGCTCTCGACCACCCGCATGAAGGCCGGGCTGAAGGGGCCGGCCGAGACGACCTGGCTCGACGCCCTGCTTGTCGGCGTGGCGCAGGCGTTCGCCATTACTCCGGGGATCAGCCGAAGCGGTTCGACCATCGCCGCCGCCCTGGCGTTGGGGTTTTCGCGCACCTGGGCGGTCGGGTTTAGCCTCCTGATCAACGTCCCGGCGATCCTCGGGGCATCGGTCCTGGTCGGCAAGGATCTTCAGATCGAGTCCCTTTCAACCGAGGTTCTTCAGATGACCGGCCTGGCGACGATCCTCTCGGGAATCGTCGGCTATGGTGCAATTGTCTGGCTGGTTCGGATTGTCCGATCGGGCCGACTCTGGTATTTTTCTGTATACCTGGTGTTGCTTTCGGGGGTGGTCCTGGGCTCCGTGGCGCTGATGGGCCAGGGCGAGGATTCGAGGGGGATGACCCATGAGCAAGGCGGCCGACCGGAGGCTCTGGACCGGCCCGGTGGGGGCGTCCTGGCTCGATCGGGTTCGAGGACCGAAGGGGCGGGCCACCACCTGGATCATGCCGACTCCGCTGGCCCGGGACCGGCTGGCCCGTCGGATCGCGCAGGCTCCGGGCCGATCGCCCGCTGACCAGGTCTTCTGCTGGGCCGATCTCTGGCACGACCTCCGCGCCGATGATCCCGGAGGACCGCTCTGCCTGGCTCCGGCCGGGGTTCGGGCCGCCTTGCAAGCGGCCATCGAGCAGGCCAGACACGTCGGAGCCCTGTCCGTCTCGGCCTCGGTCGCCGATTCTTCCGGCTTTCGCCGTCGGGTCTTCCGCCGCATTGCCCGATGGATGGCCGCCGGTCGGGCACCATCCGACCTGCCTCCGCCGATCGGGCCGATCGAGGCGGAGGTTCGGGCCGTGTACCGCTCGTATCAAGAGGTGCTGGCGCGGCTTGGGGCAGTCGATGAGGCCGGGCTACAGTCCTACTATGCCAGTTGGTTTCATCTGGCCAAAACGCTTCCCCGGGCCTGGGGATCGGTCGATCGGGTGGTCGTGGTCGAGCCTCCGACCGAGGATCGTCCCGTCCGGCTGGCCATCGACGCCATGCGGCACTCGGTGAACCAGCTCGGCCTGGTCCTGACCTTCGACGGTGATCCGTCCCGAGCCGAGGTTGATGCACCATCGGCCCGGTTCCGCGAACGGATGCTCGCGTGGGGGTTCCTTGAAACGTCGATCGAGCCGTCCGACCATCGACCCGCCGGCCTTGTTTGCCTCGACCGGCACCTGTTCCGGGAAGGGGATCACGGTCAGGGTCAGGTCGATCGTTCGGAAGGGCTAGCGCTTCGGGGAGCTTCGAGTGGCGAAGGGTTGGCCCGGGTCGCGGCCGTCTGGGCCCGCGAACGCCTGGCGGAAGGGGAGCCTCCTGAAGAACTGCTGATCCTGGTCCGATCCTGGGATGAGCAGGCATCGATCTCCGTCGAGACGCTCCGCGCCTGGGGGCTTCCTGTCACCACGGGACGCGATCGGCCGATTGGTTCCGACGCGGCGGTTCAGGCCCTGAAGCTAGCGATGGCCGTGCCCGTTGAGGACTGGGACACGGAACTCCTCGGCCGACTGCTCCGGAATGGCCGTCTTCGCCCCGACTGGGAGGAGGCCAAGGGGCATCCGATGGCCCTTGCCGCCTCGGCCGCGGCCTTGCGTGAAGCCCGTGTCTATCGAGGATGTGACGCCATCGCAGAGTCCCTCGGCCGGATGATCGATCACCCAACGTCGGACGAGGAAATGACCTCCAAGCCCGATTACCGGCGACGCCATCGGCAGCGCCTGGCCTGGCTGGGGGGAATCGCGTTGCCCGTCTTTGAACGGTTGTCCGAGTGCCTCAAGTCCGTGGCCATTCCCGGTCCCTGGTCGGAACAGGTGGATCGACTCGCCGGACTGGCGATCGAGCTGGGACTCGATCCCGAGTCAGAGGGAGCGTTGGGCCACCTGTTCAGCGCACTTGATGATCATGCAATGGTGCTCGAAGGGCTGGGACTGGGGAGGGAATCGTGGAACTGGGCCTCCTTTGTCGCGGAGGTGGAGGTGATCCTTCAGGACTTGCCCGCCCCGGAAGGATCGACGGTCGGTGCCATTCGCTTCGCCACCGTCGATGAGGCGGCCGGGGTGATTGCCCGGCACATCCTTCTCACAAACCTGGCCGAGGGAACCTTCCCCAACCGCTCCTCCGTGGGACCGACCGCCGACCCAGACGACCAGTCTCACGAGGCGCCGGAACCGGGTCATGATGGGGAGGAACTCCCCCTGAACGACGAGCCTACGGACGCGGTCCTCCGTCGTGGATCGATCAGTCAAATGCGATTGCGCTTTGATGATGCACCGATCGCGGCGTCGGATCCCACACCGTTCGGTCGAGAGATGGCTCGGTTTCTCCGCGTGCTGGGGGCGGCTGAGGTCAGCCTCACGCTTGCGTATCCGACCAGCGACGAGAAGGGAGTCGATAAGCTCGCGGCCGGGTTCCTCGTCGAGGTCGAGACCCTACTGTCAGACGAAGTCAGGCACCGGATTGTTCGGGACAACCGGAAGCTCGATCCCGCGCTTCGAGAAACGCCGCCGCAATCGCCGCTTGAGCGCCGCGTTCGAGCAATGGCCCGAGCTGCGATCAATGATCCGAGCGAGCTGGCCATGCTCGCCTCGGGTCCCGAACATCGTGCCTTGCTTCGCGCCTCGGCCTCGGCCTTGCTGGTCAACGAGCGACGGGCCCGGCACCCCGTTTGGCGGCCCCGACGACATGGAATCAGCCGCTTCGAGGGAATGCTACGCGACCCTCGAATCATCCAACGCCTGGCCTCCGAGTTCGGCCCGTCGTACACCTTCAGCGCGAGCCAACTGGAATCGTTGGCATTCTGCCCATTTCAATTCTTTCTCAGATATGTGCTTCGTCTTGATCCGATCGAGGAGCGTGACGAACTGGAGGAGGACCGGACCGCCGGCGGGAGCCTGATGCACGCGGTCCTTGAATCGTTGCATCTGGGCTTGCGCGACGAGCCGCCCTCGAACGGGATCTCGCTCGATGAGGCGATTGCCGATCGGATCGAGCGAGCGGTTCGTGATGAGCTGGAACGCGAAGCGAGCCCCAGCTCCGACGTGGGCCGAGGGCTCCGGGCGATCGAGGCCGAGCGCATGGCTCGGATCGGGAAAACCTACGCTGATCAGTTTCGGCGTTATGCTGAGTCGCTCGGGCGTGATCTGGCTCCCGAGCATTTCGAATTTTCGTTCGGCGACGAGGAGCATCGCGACGGCCCGGCCCTGGTGCTGGGCGAGGGGGATGAACAGGTGCGGCTTCAAGGAATGATTGATCGCATCGATATGATCCGGCATCCCTCGGGCTTGCTCTTTCGTGTGATCGACTACAAGACCGGATCGGTCCCCTCGCGGAAGAAGCTGGAGGAGGGACTGGCGCTGCAACTGCCGCTTTATGCGATGGCGGTCGAGCGAGCCTTGCCGGCCGAGGAGAATCCGCGGGCGATCGACGCCGGCTACTGGGCCTTGCGGGGGAAAGGGTACGCCCCGCTCGTGACCCTGGCCGAATACCGAGACGGCGACCTGTTCTCCCGAGAAGGATGGAAGCCCGGTCCCGATCGGATCGTTCGCTTCGTGCTTGATCTCGTCGATCGGCTCCGGCTCGGGATGATGCCGGCCCAGTTCGAAAAGCCCGATTGCGAACGGAATTGCGATTACCGAACCGTTTGCCGTTTCCACCAGGTTCGACAGGCCCGCAAGCCCTGGCCCGAGGCCCCGACGATGAGTGAGCCCGGCGAGGAGGACCTTCGATGAGTGGCCCGGATCACGCCGTCGAGCGGACCGTGGTGGTCGAGGCGGCCACGTCCCACCCGCCGACCCCCGAACAGCAACGGGCGCTCGACGCGAGGGTGAGCGTTGCGCTGGCGTCCGGGGCGGGCTGTGGGAAGACCCGAGTCTTGACCGACCGCTTCGTTCTGGCGTTGAACGATCGGATGCCGCTCGATCGCCTCGTTGCCGTGACCTTCACCGAAAAGGCCGCGGCCGAGATGCGCGGCCGCATCCGGGCGGAATGCCGACGCCGGATCCATGCCGGAGGCCCTGACACGCACCACTGGCGTCGGGTGCTTCGTGGCCTTGAAGCTGGACGAATCGGCACCTTTCACGGATTCTGTCTTGAACTGTTGAAGCGGTTTCCGGAGCAAGCGGGGTTGCCACCGGAATTCGGCGTGCTGGAGGAGTCGATCGCCCCGACCCTCCGGGATGAGGCCTTGCGGATCTGCATGCGTCGATGGCTGGCGGACGGTCATCCCGACCTCATCGCCCTGGCCGTCGAACTCGGGCTCGATGCCGTTCGGAACGGCTTGCGATCCCTCTTGCTCGGTCGAGCCCTGGCCCACCCTGGTCAGTGGGCCGACCTGAGCGCGGCCGAGCTGATCGATCGCTGGCGATCGGCCTGGTTGAGCGAGGGGCAACCGTCACTCCTGCAGCGTTTTGTCGAGGATGCCCGGCCTCTGCTGGAATTGCTCCGAAATCACGAATGCGAGCATCCGGTGGGGGCCGATCGTCGAGCGGTCCTGCTCGCTGAGATTCCGCTGTTACCCGAGGCGCCTCACCCGGATCTCTCGTTCGAGGTGATTCGAGAGCATGCGACTGTCGCCGGAGGAGGGACCGGGAAACACTGGACGTCGATCGACGTGTACATGAGTGTCCGAGATGGTTACAAGGCACTTCGGGACGCCGTCGATCGGGCGCGCAAATCGTTGCAGTGGGATGAGGATCTGACCCACCGATCGGCCGAACTGGGGGTGCGGTTCGCGGCGCTGGCTCGGGAGGCCCTGGACGAAGTCGATCGCCTGAAACGCCGCCGCGAGCTGGCCGATTTCGACGATCTCCTGATCAAGGCACGGTCATTGTTGCTCGATCGCGGAGAGGAGGTGCTCGCGTCGCTTCAGGAGGAAATCGAGTTGCTTCTTGTCGATGAGTTCCAGGACACCGACCCGATTCAAGGCGCCATCGTGCAGGCACTGGCCGGTGACGATCCCTCGATGGGTCGCCTGTTCCTGGTCGGTGATTCGAAGCAGTCGATCTACCGCTTTCGAGGGGCTGAGCCGACGATCTTTACGCGATTTCGAGACGGTTTGGAGGAGGAGGGACGGCTCTCATTGACCGGAAACTTCCGGAGTGTTCCGGGGGTGATTCAGTTCGTCAATGCCCTGTTCGCGGATCTCTACACGGACCCTTCGGAGGCCCTTCGGGCCGAGCGTCCCGTGCCTTCGACCCCGAACGATCCCCCGGCGGTCGAGTTTCTCTGGGCGTATGAGCCGGAATCCTCGGGACGATCGAAAACGGCAACGCGACGGGTTGAGGCGGGCTGGATTGCTCGTCTCATCGCCGATCGGCTGGAACAGGGCTGGACGATTCAGGACCCGACCGACGGCTCGAGGCGTCCGGCCCGACCCAACGACGTCGCCATCCTGTTCCGAGCCCTGACGAATGTGGGGGTGTACGAGGAGGCCCTCGCCGCCGAAGGGCTTGATTATCATACCGTCGATGGCTCGGCCTTTTTTGCCCAGCAGGAAGTGCTGGACGTCGTGAACTTGCTGGCGGCGATCGAAGACCCGTTCGATCCGCTCGCTCTGGCGGCGACGCTCCGGAGCCCGTTCTTCGGCATCAGCGATGAGGGGCTCTACTGGCTCGCCAACGCCCGACCCGACGATCGGCCGGCGGATCTGCAGCAAAACCTCCGGCGCTGCGATCAGATCGAGGAGCTTGGCCCGGCAGATCGTCGTCGGGCGGTTCGGGCGCGGGAACTCTTGAATCGCTGGCGATTGCTCAAGGATCGGGCCCCCATTGCGACTCTGTATGATCACGTGCTCGATGAGTCGGGTTTTGAAGCAGCGATCGTGGCTGATCCGCTCGGTGATCGCAAGCGGGCCAACGTGCGGAAGTTGGTCCGCCTGGCCAGTTCGTACGATCGAGGGGGGTATCCGCTGGCCGATTTCGTGGCCCGGCTCCGGAACGACCTGCGGACCCTCGCGCGGGAGGACCAGGCGGCTACGAATACCGAGCAAGGGGATGCGGTTCGCCTCATGACGATCCACCGGGCCAAGGGGCTCGAATTCCCGATCGTCATCGTGCCCGATCTCGACCGCGCCGCTCCCCCGCGGTCGCAATCGGTGTTGATGCATGCGCGCTACGGACCGATCGTCCGCACGAGTCCCGAACCAGGTGAAGACGCGCCGACCTTCGGGCAGGACAACTCACCTCGGGGGCTTGCCGAACTGCTGTACCGTGCCTCCGAGGAGCGCGAGGAGCGGGACGAAGCCGACCGACTTTTTTATGTGGCCGCGACCCGAGCGGTCAGTCATTTGATTCTCTCCAATGGGTTGAACAAGCCCCTGCTGCTCGGGGATCGTGGTCAGGAGTCGTCCCGGCAATCGTTCTACCGACCGTATTCCCCGGCGATGGTGCGCATTGCCCAGCGATTCGATCTGACCAACGGGGCGTTGCGGGTCGAGATCCCGGAGGAGTGGCCTCTCCCTCGGGTCGGGGTCATCACGCAATCCCCGGAACGGCAATCGTTGCGAAATGCGGTCACCCGGAAGCGCGTGGATCGGTTCACGATTGCCCGGACGATTATGCGAGCCACTCCGGGAGGGGCTCCCGATCGCTCGACTCCGGCAATTCGTCCGACCTGGCTCGAACACCTGCCGGAAACGGGGCTGCCTCCCTTCGCCACTCGGGTCCTTCGCCTGATCCGAGGAGTCCTTTGCGATCCGGACGCGGCCTGGGTTGCCGATCCGATCGCCGCGATCGAGCGCGCTGGTCGAGCGACGATCCCGGCGTCTCCACGTCGCGTGGTCGAGGCGGCGAAACATCTGGTGATCCCGTGGTGTGTCGGATCGCTGGCCCGCCGGATTGCAGCGGCCGAGGCTCGGGTCGGCAGGCGCTCCTGGACCTTGCTTGCAGACGGGACCGGTCCTGAGGCAATGGACGGCGTCCACCGGGGTGAGCTTGACCTGGCGTTTCGTGAAGGGGGCTCGTGGAACCTGGTGGTCTGGGAACATCCCCAGTCACCGGCGGGATGGGGGGAACGTCGGCTCGTGCTTTCAGGTCAGGCTGCGCCGGGGCTCGGACTCGCTCGGATCGAGGAGGGCTGGCTCGTTCGTCTCAGAGCAGAGCCGGAAGAAGCCCTGGAGGAGAGGCTCGACCGTCGACGGTTCTCTCGTACAATCGCCAGCGAGGATTCTCCCGCTCGCTCCCAACGCCGACCGGTTCGCCGGCGATCGGCCGGGGCGTCTCGATCCGAGGCCGAACATGACCGCTCCTGATGCGATGACCGACGTCAAGAACCACCCCGACCTGGCCCTGGCGCTGGCCCTGGCCGATGCGGCGACCGAGACGATTCTGCCCTACTTCCGTCGCTGCGCGGTCGAGTGGAAGCCGGATGGGACGGAAGTGACGGCGGCCGACCGGGCAGCCGAGCAACGCATTCGCGAACTCTTGAGCCGGGAACGGCCCGACGACGGTGTGCTTGGCGAGGAGTTCGGCGAGCATCCCGCGCGGAACGGAAGCAATCGCCGATGGGTCATCGACCCGATCGACGGAACGGCGGCCTTTGCCCTGGGCTTGCCGATGTTCGGCACCCTGGTCGCCCTGGTTGAAGGGGACGACCCGGTAATCGGTGTGATCCACCAACCGGCCACCGGCGAAACGACCTTCGCCGCCAAGGGGTCTGGTTGCTGGTGGCGTCCGTCACCCAACGAGTCGCCGGAACCCGTTCGGGTGGCGTCTCCTGTGCGACTTAGTGAGGCCTATGCCTCCACGACCGGCCCTCATTCGAGTGACATTCAGGCATCCGACGGACAAATTCCGTTTCGATTGACGCACCTGATCCGCTCGGCCCGGCGGTTCCGGTTCGTGGGAGATTGTATCCAGCATGCCCTGGTCTGTCGGGGAAGACTCCACATTGCCTGGGATTCGTTGATGAGTCCGTGGGATATCGCGGCCCTGGTGCCGTGTGTCGAGGAGGCCGGTGGGGTGATCTCGGGACTCGATGGTGAGCGCGACCAGATCCTCTCAAGGCGAAGTCTTCTGAGTACCTGTGACCGAAACTTGCATGATGAGGTGTTGCGGGTTCTGGCCCCCGATCAGAAACGCTGAGCACCGAGGACCAGGGATTCGGCCCCTTGAGCGTTCATCCCTGGATCTCGGTCGAGGTTGAGCATGCTATCGGGCGCGGGGTGTCGCGTCGGGGCGGACGGCGATCAGTTCATCGGGGGTGGTCGCCGATTTCCGTCGGGCGTGGGAGAGCCATCGGGTATGGAGGTCCTCGGCACTCTGGAATCCATAGACGGTTTTCAGCGCGTTTTCGGTTCCGAGGCGCTGTGACGCTCGGAGGAAGCTGAGAAATCGAGCGGGTGAGTCAAGCTGGATCAGGTATCGCGTCAGCGAGGCACTCTGGGCCATGAACAGGTCCCAGTCGCGCGGCTTCGGCCCCGATGCACTCATCATGGCTCCGGTGCGGAAGACGCGGCCGGAGGCGAGAGATGCTTCGAGATCGGCCAGTCGGGCCACCTGGGCGTCGATCGGCTCGGCGATGACGGCCATCCCCTCATCCGCCCAGCGGGGGATCTGCTGGCCTGGAAAGAGATCGGCGAGCACGACGTGAGAGACCTCGTGCGGTGCGACCGCGTCGAGCAGGCGGTCGGCATCGGCCCGCAGATGGATGCGACGCGAAACCACACGTCCCCGGCTCAGGTCGAGGGTCGAGAAGCCCGGAGAATCGGCGGGCTGAGCGGTCATCCGTTCGAACGTCGCGGCGTTGGGGTAGAGGTACAGGTCACAGCGAGGGGACCAGGAAGACGCTGATGACGAGGCGGTCCAGTAACGATAGAGATCGCTCCGGGCGTCCTCGACCCGGCGAGCCAGTTGATTCGCCAGGGAGGGATCGACGTGATAGATCCGGAAATTCTCGGTTTCGAGGACCTGCCACGATGCGGTGCTCCTGACCGTCTCGCCGGACTCGGACTGCCCCCGAACAATAAACGCGCTTGGCTTGGCCCCGACGGCTGCAGAACGTTCGGTGGCCAGGCGACGAAGGTACTCACTGAACCAGATTTCGGGGGCCAGGGCGCGGACCTCGCGGATCTCGGCGTGAATGGCGGACCATTCGGCCGGAGTGCTGGGCTGGGCATTGATTCGTCGAGCAACAGCGACGAATCGGCAGTAGGCCCAGACCGCCTTGTGCGATTCGGGCAACTGCCCTCGCTGAGCGAGCAGGGCATAGATCCGGCCCGCGTCCTCGTACTTCTGGGAGCGGAAGGCCGCGTCGGCCGATCGCAGCACCTCGGCCAGGGTCTGGCCCTGAGGGGGGGCCGAGAGTGGAGCGGGGGACGAGTCGGCCGCCGGAGGTTGCGCGATCGGAGCGGTCTGCTCTTGAGGAGAAGTCTGGGTCGTGTCCGCCTCATTCATTGAGACCGGGGGCTGAGGCTCTCCATCCGCCGTCGAGTCGGATTTTGGAGGATCGGTTTCCAGAACCCCGGCGGTTGGTTCCTGAACTGGGGACAGCCCCGGTGATTCGGGGGGTGGCAGAGAGTCTTCCGGTTGCGGAGCAGGGGAGGGCGATTCCGCGGGGGGCTCGTCCGGATCGGGAGGCGTTCCGGCCTCGTTCGAGGTCCTGGAGACGGCAGGGTCAGCAGGCCGTTTCGGCCGATTCAAGATCAGGAGATTCTCACGATAGAGCCGGGCGTGGCGTGTGTCTCCCGCGGCCTCTGCTTGCGCGGCGGCACGTTCATACGCCCGTCTCAGGTCGTCAAGAACGGCCGGGCGTTCGGCCGAGGAGACGGCTAGCAAGGCCGATTCGAGCAGGGCGACGGCCGCCGGACCATCGCCTCGGCTGAGTGCCTCGCGACCGGCCTGGAGGTCGGCGGGCGGATCGGCCGTTCGGGCATGGCAAAGCGCGGCGGACAGCGACAGCAGGGCCGCGGCCATCAGGGCGGCGGTCGGGGCGAAAAGCCGATGCATGACGGTCCGTGTCCTCGGTTGTGGCCAACCCGATCCGGGCGGACAGACCAGATCCGAGGGAGTGGATCGGGTCTTCCGGCTCGTTTCGACACGTCTCGTCGTCGGTGTAGGAGGCTCAGAGGGTGCGGTGGACGGGCCGAGGGGCCGGTGTCCGTCGCGGCGGGTCAACCCCTGCGTCCTTGGGGTCATTCTCGCCGAGTCAGGGAGCATCGCTCGCGTCGTCAATCACGTGAGGGTTGGACACGTTGCGGTGCGAATCCTGTGGGCATTCCGGGGGGGAGTATGGCCATCTTGCGCCAGCCGGTCAAGTCGAACTGACAGGTTCCTTGAGAACCGAATCCGGCCCCGGGGTGTCAGGGGAGGGACCGGGAATCGGGTGATGAGCAACGAACCGGCTGAGGGAATCGGATCGGGCCTGGTATACTCGGGGGCTGGTCGGCTCCGCCGATCCGGAAACGGGGCCTTGTCCTTCTGGCGAAGCGAGTGAACGATGCGTATCATCGCCGGTATCCGGCGCGGGCATACGATCCAGGGGCCGAATGATTCGAAAGGGACGAGGCCGACGAGTGACCTTGTCCGCGAGTCGATTTTCAACATTCTCGGCACCGAGGTCGAGGATCGGCCCGTGATCGACTTGTTCGCCGGGACGGGCGCTCTTGGGCTCGAAGCACTGAGTCGGGGAGCCGTCTCGGCGGTCTTCGTCGAGAAACGGCCGCAGAATGCCGCCGTCGTTCGAAAGAATCTCGCGGCCTTGCGATTCGAAGGGCTCGGTGAGGTGGTGGTCGCAAATGCGTACGCGTGGGTCAACCAGTTCGAGCCGTCGAGCGAAGACGGCCCGTTCGTCGTTTTTCTCGACCCGCCGTACCGAGAGTACGACCAGAGCGAGAAGAAGCTTCGCACCTTGATTCAGACGCTCGTCGATCGCTTGCCAATCGGCTCGACCATCGTGGCCGAGGCGGGTCGGGCGCTCGGCCCGGAGTTTCTCCCGGACCCGGACGCCTGGGACCTTCGCCGCTACGGAGACACGCACGTGGCGATCCGGACGCTCGACCAGCCTGCGCAGGAGCTTTGAGGCGATGGGAGAGGAGACGCAACCCCGGCCCTTGCCGACGGTTCAGGAGCGCAGGCGAGCGTTCGCGGTCCAGGTCGTCCGAGGGCTCCGGGAGGCGGGGCATCAGGCCCTCTGGGCCGGCGGTTGCGTGAGGGATCTGCTGATCGGGCTGACCCCCAGTGACTACGACGTGGCGACCGACGCCCCTCCTGAGCGGGTGATGCAGATCTTCCGCCGAACGGTGCCGGTTGGGGTCAGCTTCGGAGTGGTCAAGGTGATCGGACCAAGGGGGGCAGGGGAGGTCGAGGTGGCGACCTTCCGGAGCGACGGAGCCTACATCGACGGCCGACGCCCCGAATCAGTCGTCTTCAGCAGTCCCGAGGAGGACGCCTCTCGCCGAGACTTCACGATCAACGGCATGTTTTTCGACCCGATCTCGGGAGAGGTGATCGACTACATCGGCGGCAAGCACGATCTGGATAGCGGACTCTTGCGAGCGATCGGGAATCCAGCCTCGCGGTTCGCCGAGGACAAGCTTCGCCTGGTCCGAGCGGTTCGGTTTGCGGCGCGGTTCGGGCTCCGAATCGAGCCGGCCACCGAGGCGGCGTTGGTGGCAATGGCTCCAGAAGTCACCGTGGTGGCCGCCGAGCGCATTGCCCAGGAATTGCGGCGAATGCTTGTTCACCCGAGTCGCTCGGCCGCCATGCGTCTGCTGATGGATTTTGGCCTCGCGGCTGTGATCGTGCCGGAGTTGCTGTCCCTGGTCGGAGTCCCGGCGCATGTGGCGGCCCGGCCCGAGCACGATCTCTGGGAACAGACGTTGGCCGTACTCGATGGTCTGCCGCACGATCCCTCGATCGGCCTCGCTCTGGCTGCCTTGTTTCACGAGATCGACCGGGCAACCACGGGTTACGGAGCGGTCGAGGCCCTGAATCGGGTGGCCGATCGCTTGAAGCTGGCAAACGTCGAGCGGGACGCCGCTTCGTGGCTCTTAGCCCATCACGAAACCCTGAACGCACCGCGATCGATTCCGGTGTCTCGCCTGAAGCGATTGCTGGCCGAGCCGGGCATCGGCGAATTGCTCGTGATGCATCGGGCGGTGGCCGAGGCGGCCGAGCTGCCCATCGACCACGTGGCGTTTTGCGAAGACTACCTGAGGGTCGAGCCGGACGGGCCGATTCGGCCGGCCCCCTGGATTGACGGCAATGATCTGAAACGCCTGGGATTGCGTCCCGGTCCCGTGTTCAAGCAGTGGATCGATCGAGCCTACGATGCCCAGCTGGAAGGGACGGTGACGAATCCGGAGGAGGCGGTCGCCTGGTTGAGTCGGCAAATCGAGGCCGAAGGGTCGGCTTCGACCTGATTCCAAGGTTCAGGAGCCGTTCTGGCCAGCAGTTCGGGCGCTGGTTGGGGAGACGATCGGGACACCGATGATCCGGCCGTGGTAGACCATGGCGTCGTCGACGAACCCTTGCGTATCGAAGATGGTTTGGCGGCGATGGAGTCGCTGAGCCTTGCCGACAATCACCAGTCGATCTCCGGGGCGGACCTGACCCCGGAAGCGAACGTCCTCCATGCCGCCGAAGCCGAGGAAGCCGTCGGGGACCAGTTGCACCGCCTGGCAGAAGTAGCTGCAAAGCTGCGCGGCGACCTCGCAGATGAGGACCCCCGGCATGAGTGGGAAGCCGGGAATATGCCCCCGGCACCAGAACTCATCGTCCGTGATGTCCTTGTAGCCGACGATCAGGTTTTGCTCGGTATCGATCTGAACGATCGCCGAGAGTTGCTCCATCTCGAACCGCTGAGGGTTGAAGCGACGGATTTGTTCCTGATCGGCGACGACTTGGGTCAGATCGATTTCGCTGGGCGTGATGAAAGCGACAGGTGGCATGAGTTGATCGGTCCCCTCCGGGAGCCGTCTCGCGACCTCGGCAAATACGGGACACCGTCGAGGCACGGGCCTCCGGCCCGGTCGGCTCGGCAAGCGTGATCAAAGCCCCCTCCGGGGCGAAAGACCTAGGTATGATGACGATCTCGCCACCCTGAGACAAGTCATTTCTTTTCTGTGTTCACGCTGCCTGGGACCCGACAGGGGTCAAGGATCGTGACGGAGCGCGTGGACACCACCTCGAAGCGTCAATCCTCGACTCCCAGCCGGACACTCGGGGGGGTGACGATGGGCAGAAGGTCGATGGACTGGAGGGCGGCGACCAGGTCGGCCTCGGAGGCGGGATGGGTCATGATGACCAGGGGAACGGGGGCGTCGGGGTGATCGTCCTCGCCCGGATCGTGCTGAATGACACTGGCAATACTGACACCATGCTGCCCGAGGATCTGGGCAATGGTGCCGAGCACGCCGGGACGGTCGGCAATCATGAACCGAAGGTACGAGCGGCCTCGGACATCTCGGGGAGAGCAAAGCCGGGGAGCGGGGGCGTCGGCCGGCCAGAGATCGAGCGATCGGGCCGTCAGGGCGGCCCGGCCGATGACGACGTCGATCAGATCGGCCAGGACCGCCGAGGCCGTCGGCCCGGCTCCCGCTCCGGGGCCAGACATCAGGCTCGACCCGACAGGATCGCCGAGAGTCCGGATCGCGTTGTCGGGCCCGGAGACTTCGGCCAGTGGAGATCCCCGGCGAACAAGCCGAGGGGCAACGCGAAGCTCAAGGCCGGCGTCTCCGTGATCGCGGGCCACGGCCAGGAGTTTGACGGTGTATCCCAGTTCGGCGGCGTACTGGATGTCGGACGATTGCAAGGTGTCGATCCCCTGTCGAGGGATCATGTCGGTCGTCACCGAGGCGCCAAACGCAAGTTGAGCGAGAATGGCCAGCTTGTGGCTGGTGTCGGTGCCATCCACGTCGAGGGTTGGATCGGCCTCGGCGTAGCCGAGTTCCTGGGCCTGGCGAAGGGCCTCGTTGTACGAGAGTCCCGACCTGGCCATGCTCGACAGGATGAAGTTGCACGTGCCGTTCAGGATGGCCGCCAGGGCTGAGAATCGGTTCGCCGCCAGCCCGACTCCGATGGCGTTGATGATTGGAATCCCGCCGCCCACGGCTCCCTCGAAGGCCACCGAGCGACCGGCCCGGCGGGCCGCGGCGAAAATCTCGGCACCATGCTCGGCCAGCAGGGCCTTGTTGGCCGTGACCACATCCTTGCCGGCTTCCAGCGCGGAAAGAACTGCGGTCCTCGCCGGCTCGATCCCGCCCATCAGCTCGATGACGACGGAGGTCTCCGGATCGGTGGCAACCTGGATGGGATCGGTGACGTAGCGATCCGGCAGAATCGGGACGTTTCGGGATTTCTGAGGATCTCGAACCGCGACCTTGCGGACGACGACCGCTCGGCCGACTCTGCGGGAGAAGGCGCCTTGCTGATCGTCGATCCTCCGGGCCACCTCCGCCCCGACGGTTCCCAGGCCCAGCAGGCCGATGGCGACCGGTTGCATCGATCCTCCAAGTTCCTCAAACACGCGGAAAGAATCTCATTCGAAAGACACGATCGGAACGCTCGGAACGTAAGGATGGCCGATCACCAGTTCGCGACCCCGATCGACCGATCACTCGCGGTGATCGATCGGATCGGATTCGCCCAGGGGATCGGCCATCCTCGCATCGATCGTCATCCGACCATCGAAGCACGATCTGGGAAGCCGGAACTTAGTCGAGCGACTTGATCCGGATGTTTCGGAACTGGACGAGGCTCGGCGATCCGGTGTACTTGCCGTCGCGATAGCCGCCGTGGTGCTGCAGCGAGAGCGGCCCTTCCTCAGGAGCGCCGGGCAACTGGGCCTCGTCCAGCACGGTGACGTCATTGAGGACGACGGTCAAGCGGTCCCCCTTCATGGTGATCTGGAAGGCGTTCCATTCGCCGACGGGTTTGTCGGCCTGCGTCTTCGGCGTGACACCGGCGCGGACCTCGGCGGGCATGGAGCGATCCATCCGGTAACCGTAAACCTCTCCCGAACCGATCGGCCAGCACCAGATGTTGACCTGGCACTTGCTCGACCCGCGGAGGAAGACACCCGAGTCGGAATCAGGCAGCGCGAGGGCCATTTCCTCGCCCTTGATGTCGCGGGCGTGGGTGCCGTCCGGCAGGACGTAGCGGACGTTCGGATTAATGTTCGGGGTGTCGGTGATCTTCCACTCCAGTTCCAGCACGAAGTCGCCATAGGATTCCTTGGAGACGAGGTCCTTGACCCCCTCGGCCTCGCTGCGGGCGTCGTAGTCAATGACCGGTCCGCCATCGACCTCGATGACCTTCCAGTGGCCGCCGTCCCCCTCGGGGACGATCCAGTGGTCGAGGTTGCCGTCCTTGAACAACCAGGTCCAGCCTTCGTCATCGGCAGAGAGGGCAGGGCTGGCAACGATCGCGATGGCAGCCATTGCGGCGCACAGCGAGGAGTGGAATCTCATCAGTCGGATCCTCCCGGGTGGGGACGTCAATCGATCGAGCGGGCCTCGCAAACCTTGGAGACGCTCAGGTCAGTCACGCTATCGGGCTCGGGCCGTCCCGTCAATCGTCCGGCGGGCCGAGAAACGGTGGCGATTCTGACGATTGAAGGGGTTGTGCCTTGATCGACTTGTACGGAAGTCCATCGACACGGCCTGGTAAGAATCGTAAACTACGAGCAATCGCCGAGATGACGCAAGGCAGAGAGACTGCGCATCAACCGTCCAATCCGAGGGAGGCGTCCATGGGACCTGCCGAGATCGTCATGAGTCTCAAGGAACTCTGCGCGGAGGAAGGCCCCAAGATCCGCACCGAAACGATCGTGGAGTGGATCGACCGCCAGGGCGGCTTCGATTCCGAGGCCGAACTGATTGCCTACGCCAAGAAAATGAAGGCGCGGCAATTTGCGCGTCAACTGACCTATGAGGATGAGGAAACCGGTCTCAAAATCAAGCGCCTCTGGAGCTTCCGAGACCCGGTCACTCGGGAACGCTACTACAACGACATCCTGCAACTACCCGAGGAACAGCGGCGACGCCTGATCATTCAGTATTCCCACTTCCTCGATCAGCTTCGATCTGTTCGCCGCGCGATGGCCGACTATTTCGCCGGCCAGGAGTTTTTCCCCTTCTACGTCGGCGCAGACGCAGACGGCGAGTTTGAGGACGATTAACCGGCCCCGATCGGGCATGTTCGGGACCGGCTTTCCTCCCAGCAAACCATCACCACGCGATCAGTTCGGCCGGCGTCGGGGGGTGTCTCGGATCGCAACGCTGCTGCTGCGCAGGTAGAAGGTTTTGGACAACTCCGGAACCGTGTCGGCATCGGGCTGGGGTAGGAGACGGATGCTCCGTTTGAAGGTCTGCGATGCACCTTCGGGGTCGGTCAAGACGATCGCCAGGGCACAGTCACGATCGGCGCTGAGGCTCCGGGCATCAATCGCGATCTGGCCGAGCTGAGCTGGATTGCCCTGGGACTGCTCGACCTGGCGAACGACCGGCTTGAATCGGCTACCGGGATTCGCCGGCTTGATCTCGACCTTCCAGCCTTGCTCGACGCCGGAAATCTGGAGATCGAGCTTCACGGTATTGTTAACCGTTTCGACCGTCGGCTTCGGCTTCGGAGTCGGTTCGTCGGCATGGGCAAGGTTTGCCAGGGGTAAGGCCAGCAGCGCCACAAGGATTCGGGGGCGAGCGACGATCGGCATGGGGAGCGGCTCCTTTTGCCATCCTTGGTCGGGAGTCGGCGACCGAACAGCACGGTCCAGGAGGACCAGAGGTCGCCGAGCGGGACGAGACTCCTTCCTTGGAGCGCCGCGCGAGGCCGATCATCGGGGGAGGGTGCAGAATCTGGCCCAGCACGGGTTTGAGAGCGCCGGGCCGGCGCGGATCGTCGGCAGGTGAGCGGGTACTCTATCGCGAACGTTCGAGGCGGGCAAGGCCGACTGGACCGGAGAGGAGGGAGATCGGCCTGAATCCGCTCGACGCGTCGCTCGATTGGTTTCGGCTTACATGGTCCTGCCGCCGTCGATGACCAGGATCTGGCCGGTTGTCAGGGTGGCGCGATCGGCCAGGTACAATATCGCCTCGGCGATGTCGTCGGGGGTGGCGGGGCGTTTCAAGGGAGTGAGGGTCATGGCCTCTTCGACCATGTTCTGGTGATCGGCCAGCCATCGGGTCTGCACGGGACCGGGGGCTACGGCATTGACCCGAACCTCCGGCGCGAAGGCTCGGGCGAAGCTCTTGGTCATGGTGATCACGGCCCCTTTGCTCGCCGCATAGGGAATTGAGCTGCCCGAGCCGGCGATTCCGGCGACCGAGGCCACGTTGACGATCGAGCCTTGCCCTTGCTTCAACAGGGGCATGGCCGCCCGACAGGCATAAAAGAGCCCCTTGACGTTAAGCTGCAGGATCGAATCCCAGACGTCCTCGGTCAGTGCCTCAAGGTCCCGATGGGCAATAAAATGCGTCGTCGCCGCGTTATTCACCAGGGCATCGAGCCGCCCGAAGGCGTCTTGCGTGGCGGCGATGAGCCCCCGAACCTCCTGATCGACTCCCACATCGGCCCGGACAACCCGAACATCGGTTCCCCGCGATCGCACGCCGTCAGCGGTTTCCTCGGCTTCGGTCTGCGATCGCGAGTAGTTGACGACCACATCGTATCCGGCCTCGGCGAACTGCCAGGCTGCTGCGCGTCCGATTCCTGCCGCTGATCCTGTCACCAATGCGACTCGTCGTTCTGCCATTGTCGTGATGCTCTCTTGACCAAGGGGTGTTCCCGATCTTCTTTGAAAACCTTCGGTCGCCGACCGATCGGCCCGAGGGCCGGATTGTGGTACTCTAGTGCGATCGAGGTCGGCGGGCCATGACTCGGCGATCGTCCGCAGGCCGACCCACCCTCGCACCGAACCGCGGGCCGTCAGGACCCGACGAACCATGAATCGAATCGACGCCTTGTTCGCTCGTCTCCGATCCGAAGGCCATCGAGCGTTGATGCCCTTTCTCACCGCAGGCGATCCCGATCTGTCGACGACCGCGGCCTTGATCCGAGAAGCGGTCCGTCGTGGAGCGCACATGATCGAGGTCGGGATTCCCTACTCCGACCCGATTGCCGATGGACCAGTTATTGCCGCGAGCTATCAGCGGGCGCTCGACTCGGGAATCAAGCTCGGTCCGATCTTCGACATGATCGCCGCTCTGCGTCGAGGCGCTGGAGGAGACGCGGTCGAGGTGCCGCTGGTCACCATGTCGTCGTACGCGATCATTCATCGCCGAGGCGTCAGCCGCTACCTCGACGAGGCGAAGGCCGCGGGAATCGATGGCCTGATCGTGCCCGACCTACCGGTGGAGGAGGCCGGTCCCCTGGCCGAACTGGCGGCCGAACGGGACCTCCGACTCATTCAACTCATCACGCCGCGGACCCCCCGAGACCGCGCCGCCGCAATTGCCCGGACGACAACCGGGTTTATCTATTACGTCTCGGTCGCCGGGATTACGGGGGAGCGGACCGAGTTGCCGCCCGACCTGTCCGAGGCTGTCGACTGGCTTCGCACCCAGACCGAACTGCCCATCTGCATCGGCTTCGGGATTAGTCGCCCCGAACATATCCGGGCCCTGGCTCCGGTTGCCGACGGCTTGATTGTCGGGAGCGCTCTCGTTCGACGCCTTGCCGATGCCTCGGAAACCCCCCGTCAGGAACTCGTCGATCGGGTCGGGGCGTTTATCGAGGAACTGGCGGGCGCGTTGCCGTCCTGATTCGTGGAGAAGGAGGGCGATCCCTTGCGGCTCTCCCTTCATTGCTGGGTGCTTGCCCGACGAACCCGCCTCACGGGGCGGCCTTGACCGAGGCAAGCCGATCCTGGATGACCGCCCGATACGCATTCGGGTCGGTCCCTTTGGGAGAGGCGATCCCGATCCCGACACAGGCGCTGATCGGGACGACCCGGACGATATTCCGCTCCTGGTCACCCAGCAGGGCCACTCGGGTTTCGCCAAGCTGCGCGGTGTTGTCCCAGTGACACCGAGACGCCGATCCATCGGCCAAAAAGAGCATCACCTCGGGCATTCCGGCGTCTCGCAACTGTTGCCAGAGTTCAGTAATCAGGTCGCCCATGTCCGCCATCCCTCCGCAATCAGGCGGGGCCCGGGATTCCGAATGAACTCCCCGCGACCGTCCGCCCCAAGGAGTCTAGGACACCAGGGACTCGTGGCAGTCAGAGTTTGGTCCCGTGAACCCTGCGATTCAGACGGAAACGGCGTATTTGGGACCCTGGCCCGTCAGAAGCCAGTGAGGCTCGACTCGGGTCAACGCAAGAAACCGCAGCAGTACCTCTCCGGGGATGGCGGTTCCGTGTTCGTAGTCAGACCAGCGATGGAAGGGCAGATGAAGGGCCGAAGCCAGGAGCGGCCCGCCGTGTTCGCCATACAACTCGAACCGCACCTCGCGAATCCGGGTTGCCACCTCGACCCGGATCGACGGCCAGTCCCAGTTCTCAGGAAGTTTGAAGCGATTCATGGCGAAACGATGACCTCCGGACTTCCCCGAAGGACGCGCGACGTGATGTGCTATTTCTAGACAGGATGACTTCTAATTTAGCTTGCTGTCGGCGCGGCGTCCAGTCTCGCAAATCTCTCCGACCCCCCATTTCGATCGGCTGCTCTCGATTCGTACGCCCAAGGAGGGAGTTCGATGACGAGTGATGGAAGGGATTTTCCGGAGGTTCGAACGAATTCTCAAAAATTGTCTGTCGCGGCTCGTCGGGGATTACGGTTCTCGGTGTGGCGAGTTGAGCAGGTGAGATCTTTGTCGCTGCGATGAGGCAGCAAGAATCTCAATCCGCTCGACACTCGCGTTCCACTGCAGGCGAGGGAACTGTGCTGGCGACACTGATCTCAACCCGATGCCTGGCAGATCGGATCCGCCAGGCCTATCTTCGTCGACGTCCATGGTGGACAGGCGTGGATCCCGATGCGGCAGTCTGGTCGGCCTCGGCGGCGGCTTTGATTGATGCCCACTGGTCAAATCCGCATCTCCCGCTCGATCCCGAACTGTTCGTTAATTCTCAATCTCAATGTTATGCCGTTGCCGATCCGTGGGGTGACCTGGTCGGCCCGGCGGCGGTGCGTCGCTATCGGCGTCGAGTGGCTCGGATCGTTCGGCGCCTTCGTTTCGAGTTGCGTACGGAGCTGCGATGGATCCGAACGCAGTCTGCTCGAGGCGTCTCGGTAGAAACGCAACTCGTGCAGGGCGGACGGAAGCTTTCGCCCCTTGGCCGCTACGTCGCGGCCATCCGGCTCGGTCGCCCTGATCTGGCCGCGCTCCTTCGTGACGATGCTCTGCGTCAACACGCCGGCTGCCCATTGTATCAGTTGGCCTGTCGTGGTCTCTTGCCCGCAGACCGCTATCCGATCGCGGTTCTTCCGCCTTCCCCCTTGGCGCCGCTGCCGATAGGTGCTTTCGTCGGTTGGAATTAGGTCGATGCTCGCCGACGAGAGCGATGAGTGGGGCAGTCGTTGGTTTCGATGGCTCGTGGCCAGGGGCTCTGCATTGTGGCAACCCGTACGATCCTGCAGAATTAACGATGCCACAGTAATCCAGGGGATTTCCCTTTTCTTTCTGGGCGTCTCTGTGGCACGATAATTCTTGTCAGAGAAGCTGGCGTTCGCTCTCGGACGGCCGTCGACGTCTATGCTAAACATAGCCGCAGTAGGGGCCTCCGTCCTCGAACCTGAACTCTTGAGGAATTCCATCATGCATGGCTCGTCAGGGCGGTCGTTTGATGGCCTATTCGCTCGTGCGCAGACGGGAGATAAGGACGCCTGGGAAGAGTTGTTCCGCCAGTGTTACCCCAAGGTCATTCGGGTCGTCCGCAGGCGATTGAATCAGCCGATGCGCTCTCTTTACGATTCGGCCGATTTCGCGAGCGATGTCTGGCGAAGCTTACTGGCCAAATCGGATCGATTCGATTTTCCGAATATCAACTCCTTGCTTGCCTTTCTGGAAAAAGCCGCGACCCAGAAAGTGATCGACGAGCATCGAAAACTGAACAGTCAAAAACGGGATCAGTCTCGGACTATCAGTCTCGACGCAAATCTCGAAGGGTTCTCCGTGGGAATGCAGGTGCCTTCAACCGACCCGACGCCGAGCCAGTACGCCGTGGCCAATGAAGGGTGGCAACGGGTCTACGAACGACTCGACGAAACGCATCGCCGCGTGCTTGAGATGGCTCGACAGGGCTACTCCACCCGGGAAATTTCCAAGACCGTGGGCTGGGAAGTGAGGCAAGTCCAGCGGGCGCTCAAGAAGTTGGGTGATGCCTGGCTCTCGAACGAGAGGTCGGGATCATGAACGCCTCCTCGGCGTCTCGGCCACTTGGTCTTGTGCCGGTTTCTTCCTCCACACAATTCCAGGAACTGTGGGAACTCTGGAAACGCAACGGCCAGTCTTGCTCGGACCTCGTCGGTCTGGTCAAGGCTGACCTCCAGCGGCGTTTTGCTCAGGGAGAGCGGCCGGCCGTGGCCGCTTACCTCAGTGCCTTGCCTGCTCTGCGCGACGACTCGAACTGGGTCCTCAGCCTGTTGTACGAGGAGTTCTGCCTGCTCGAAGAAGTGGGGGAGGCTCCCAGTCCCGACTCGTTCTGCGACCGCTATGAACCGTGGCGTGACTCGCTCATCTCGCAACTGAACTATCATCGGGTCATCAGCCAGGCCGCCGGTGGCATGCCCCGATTGCCCCGTTTCCCCGAGCCCGGCGAGTATTTCAAGACCTATCACTTGCGGTCGATTCTTGGCCAGGGCGGGGCTGCCCGCGTCTTCTTGGCAGAGAACGAGGCACTCGGTCGGCGGCCGAGTGCTCTGAAAATCTCGGCCAATCGGGGGGAAGAACCCTCGATCATGGCTCGACTGAAGCACCGGAACATCATGGAGGTGTATTCGGTCGACTTTGATGAAGAGACCGGTTTGCGCGGCCTCGACATGCCCTACCTGCCCGGGCTGCCGCTCGATCAGATCCTGCAACGGATGCGCCTCACGCCTCCAGAAGCTCGCACCGCCCAGACCCTGCTCGACGCCATCGCTCCCGAAGGCCACACCGTCAATCTGGCTCAACCCGGCTGGGCGGATTTCCCTGGCGGATCCTATGTGGATGCCTGTCTCTGGATGACCGCGAACCTGGCCGATGCGCTGGCTCATGCCCACGATCGTGATGTCCTGCACCGGGATGTGAAGCCCGCCAACATCCTGATTTCCTGTTCCGACGGTCCCCAACTGTTCGACTTCAATCTGGCCCACGATCCGCACACTCCGGAACGCGCCGAAAGTGCCCTCCGGGGCGGAACCCTCCCGTACATGGCTCCCGAGCAGCTCCGAGCCTTCCTTGATCCCAATCACTGGGACGATGTCGGCCCGAGTGCCGACCTCTACGCCCTCGGGCTCGTGCTTCGGGAATTGTTGATCGGCACCCGTCCAGAAGCCCCTCCCGCCAACGTTCCGCTGCCTCGGACCATCAACGATCTGCTGGACGTTCGCTGTGCCGGCTGGCCGCCGACCCGGATCGACAACCCGAACGTGCCTTATGCGCTCGATGCGATCATCGCACGGTGTCTTGCCTTCGACCCGAGCGATCGCTACCCATGGGCCGAAGCGCTTGCGGAAGACTTGCGAGCCCTGCTCCAACGCCAACCCCTGATCCACGAGCACAACCCCAGCCATCGAGAACGCCTGGGATTCTGGCTGTACCGCAATCGACGCAGGTTGGTGGCTTGCGCGACGACAGCCCTGATCCTCTGCGGTGGGATCGCCGTCGCCCTTGCCGGGAAAGCGATCTTTGCTCCCGAGAACGTGGCTGCGACCTCCGTCTCGCCCAAAGAGGACCACCTCGATCTGGGCACGCTTCTCTACGAACGGTCTCAAAGAGACGTCTTTTCCGAACAGAAGGCTCGTGATTTCCGATCGGATGCAACCACCGAATTTCGAGCGGCAATCCACAAAAACCCCTCGACCTTGAAGGCGTGGGGTGTCAACCTGCGTGCCTATCACGGGCTCGCCCTGATCGCCCGAGATGAAGGGGACGAGAAAACGTTCGAGCAAATGCTCGCGCGAGCAATCGGCTCGTACGAGGCCCCGGGCCAGGCTGATGTATTGGACCTCGGACTTGACGAGTGGATGAGGGAACATCGGCCTTATGTCGCGAATCTGTATTTGCAGAAGATCCTCATGGCCAACGGAAAATTTGAACCCTTGCTTCGAAAGACTCAGATTCGTTCCAAGGAGGCCCAGAATCTCGCTGTGGAACTTCGTGGTGTCTTGCAGGATGTCAAGGTCGCGTTGAGATACGCGGAGGAAGCTTCGTTGGCAATGCGAATCGACATCCATTGGGCTGCTGCGTATACGTATGGGTTGATCTTGACTCAGGCAACGGACGGTGATGATCGGGATCGCTTGACTGAGGAGTTCGAAGCCATCGTCGCTCGTGCCCTTGATCAGATCGAGGACGAGGATTCTCAGGGCGAACTCAATCAGTTTACTCAGCGCTTCAATCGGCTTCGGAGTGAACTGTCCTCCTGGGATAAGCGCATAAGTCAGTTGGATTGACTCCGAGTGTCACGGGGTGGGCCTTTGCTGAGGCTCACACATCGGCTGCTGTGGATTGGCATTCCTCCTGAAGTTCACGAAGCATTTCGGCCATCATCTCGCAAAACGATTCGTCCGTTTGGCTCTCGTAAGTCGGGGGTGCCACGGGTTCGGGGGCTGGTTCGCTCTCGACGAGGGAAATTTCCAGCGGGGCCACGCTGACCGGAACAATTCGAGTCGGCAGACCGTCAACCGCAGGAACGAATCGAGAAGAACGGGGCGAACGTCGTCGTTGGCGAATCGCGAACATGGTAAGACCCTTGAACGGACGAAGACCGCTAGAATCGATACGTCGAATCGCGTCTGTGTGCCAGGATGTACGCCGGGCGCACCCGCACGATGCTCGGTTCGTTGAGCAGCGATTTCATTCAACCGAACTCACCACGATCAGATTTCTTCATCGGATCGATGGGTCGAGAGTTGTAGGAAAACTCTCCGTTCGGTAGGCAAGAGGGTGTGGACTCTCTGGTTGCGTGTGCTGGGCGGTGATTCACTCCGCCACTCCAAGGACCGGATTCCCGCTCCGATTGCGACACGATTTCCGACATTTGATCGGAAAGTCGATCCAATGGCTCTCTGAACCTAGTTCATGGCGAGGCTGGCCATCGCCAGTACGATCCCGGCATGAACGGACCAAAGAACGGTCCGAATCCAGTTACTGCGCACGAGCGATCGGCAGGCGACGGGATCAAACCCCGAAGCGAGTCGATGGTGCAGGGGAACCTGAACCATCGCGGTCACGACCCACGTCATGATGGCGACGATCAGCCCTGCAAGTGCAAGCCAGTTCGGAGTTCCCGAGGGGGGCGCCACGACCAGTCCCCCCGCGCTGATCAGTTCAGCGAGCATGGCTGGTGCAACAATCGGCCCGATGCGCCGCACATGCTCGGCATGGTAGCGACCGAACGCACCGGGGCTCACCTCACTGAGCAGCGGATAATGAACCAACTGAACCAGCCAGATCAGCCCCGTCATGAACAGGGTCGAGCCGAGGCAAACCAGGAGCAGCAGCACAGGCATTCACATTCCTCAGAGGGCTCAGCGACCACTTCAGTCGACGCAATTCAGGGCAGGGCATGTCCAGACTGTCGGATGACCAGGCGATGACAATACGTTTCGTTCCGAGAGACACTAGTACGCGGTGATGCTCCGCATGCCTTGAATTCAAAAAAGATTTTACGGCGAATCCGAGGTCTCAACAAGCAACGCCGACGGCACCCGGCTAGACGGCCGGAGGGCCCAGAGACTACGATCCGAACGTCCTGTAACGTCGTGGTCCCCGTTGGTTGACCACTTCCGGATGCGAGAGCTCAGGGAGAGGAGTGCTGAGATGCCCCGTCGTTCGAATGCTCGAGACCTGCAATCCATGCTGGTCAGACTCATTCGACGCGATCCTCGCTGGTTGATCGCTCTCCTGGTCCTTGCGGGGATCGTGTTCCTGCTCGACTCGTTTCAGCGCAATCCCAGAACCCAGGCGCCCGTTCCTCCAGCTTCGACAGAAGGCTATTTGTTCTGTTCCTGGAACGTCGAGAACCTCTTTGACGATGTGGATGATCCCAAGAATCAAGACCCCCTGGACTCCTGGTTCGCGAGCGATCCGAAAGCGCTCGAACACAAGCACAACTTGCTCGCCGATTCACTCCTTTTGATGAATGATGGCCGAGGACCTGACATCCTCGCGCTGGTGGAAGTCGAGAACCGTCGCGCGGTGGAATTGCTTCGCCAGGCGATCAATCGTCGCCTCCCAACCGAATGGCAGTACACCGGGATTGCCCACCAGGACAACATTTCAGGACGGCGCATCGAGCCGGCCATCCTGACGCGGCTTCCTCTCGACCCGAGCGGCACGCGAACCTTCCCCGCCGGGCGTCGCCTTCTTGGGGCCAGAATCACGATCGACGACCAACCACTGGAGATCCTGGTCGGACACTGGACGAGCCGTCTCACCGATCAAGATGGCGCGAAACGCCTCTCGTATGCTCAGGAAATGTATGCGACGTATCAGGAGATCGAAAAGATATCCGAGAAAAATGCGGATGTGCTAATTTGCGGCGATTTTAATGATGAGCCGGATGATGAATCGCTTCGGCTCGGACTTCGGGCGACTGGCGATGTTTCCTCGGTGGTCGCTGGGGCTGGGCTCGATCAACCTCGGTTGCTGAATCTCCTCGCCGGTCGAGATCCGGAATCGTTCGGAACCTATCGATATCGGAACCGCTGGCAGATTCTGGATCATCTTATCGTCTCCCCCGGCCTCCTTGAAGGAGAGGGGTGGACTGTTGCGGTGGAGACCCTGCAAACGATCAACGGGCCATCGCTCCAGGATGGTCGCGGGGGGCCATTGCGATTCGGGGATCAGAATAACCCCAACCCGCGAGGACCCTCCGATCATTTTGCCGTGTGTGTTCGCTTGCTGCCTCCTGAACCGGAAGCGCCGGAGGGGAGCCAGGAGTTGGCGATGACTCCTTGAGCGCGTGGTTCAGCACTCCTGAGATCCCCTCGTGTTCAGAACGGCCTTATTCCGCCTGATCCATCAGGACCGGACGCCCAGGAGAGGAATCGGGCCGACGAGCCTGTTCAATGATCTGTCGAAAATGCCCCTGCGTTTCTTGCGGCACCTGAGGGTGTGACGAGATCACCTCCTCGGCCCAGTTCGGATACGTTTCCACCAGGCGGCCCATCAAAGAGACAAACCATCCCGCTTCCTGAATCTGATCCACGAGCAAGCGTTCGATCAAGGGACGAAAGGTCTTGGCAACGGCACGCCAGCCCTTCGAATCCACTTTGACAAACGCTTCGACCTCGTGCTGAATCCAAGGGCTTCCACTCGCTTCCTTGTA
Organism: Tautonia marina; assembly: GCF_009177065.1. Classification (NCBI taxonomy): domain Bacteria; kingdom Pseudomonadati; phylum Planctomycetota; class Planctomycetia; order Isosphaerales; family Isosphaeraceae; genus Tautonia; species Tautonia marina. The sequence goes on along the minus strand of NZ_WEZF01000002.1, from coordinate 309,068 downwards.
ATAGTTTGTATGCACAATCAGGACGATGCGCCCTTCGAGATGCGCCGGCCCGCGAGGGCTGCGGTATTCCAGGTTGCACAGTAACGCGTGCATTTGTGGAGATCGCAGCACGAAACTCCAGGTTGCCGTCGTCCCGTTCCCGTCAGTCCCCTGGTACAACCCGGGCGCAATCTGCATGAGGCGGGCGGGACTGGTGCTCAGGTCCTGCCAGAGCGCCAGCGTCAGCGCCGGCTCGTTCAGGAGACTCAGATACAGTTGCGGATTGCAAGGAAACGTTTCCGGCTGCCCCTTGTGGTGGAAGCTGTGTTCCGTGATCACCTCGGCGACCTCGGCCCGAGCTTCAGGAGCGACCTGATGCAGCGGGAGAACCTCCATCGGGTCGATCCGACGATTCCCCAGCAGCCCCGATGACCCTGGACCCGCGCCCGCGGTCGCGACCACCGCCGCGGCTACGACTACGGCCGACAGCGTCCTGCCCGGCACTCGCCTTATCATGGATCTCACCCCCGATCGAGACTCCCTGCGTCGTCAGAACGCCGATCGTCCCGATCTCTCGCATCCCTGCTCAATCCTCGTCGGCCAGCCGTGGTCCGGCCTTCCTCTTGACTCCTTTGATCGGCCCCCTCATTGCCTGAAAATGACAAGAAAAGACCCGACCCGAGAATTTCTGCCCACTTTGGTAATTCTGGAAGTTTGGGTAATTTTGCCTCGGTCAACCTGATCTTGTCGGACTGGTCCGGTTCGTTAGGATGACCGTCGCCCTCGGTGAGAGGGAGTACGGATCAGGTCGAACATCGAGCCGGCTGACGCAGGGAGGCGACCATGCCGCTGGGACGTGGGGCACAGATGGGGCTGGGGTTCGTGGGCGTCGCGGGATTACTGACTGCGGCCGGACTGGCCATGACGATGGCACCTTCGGGCGCTCCGGTGGCCGATCCCGACCAATCGGTCACGTCGGAGACGTCTTCAACTCCCGAGAATCCGCCGGCGCAGCCACTGACGGCGCGGGCCGGTTTGCTCGCGCAGGGTGATGTCGAGTCGTTGGTTCAGGCGAATCATGCCTTACGAGCGACCTCGGAGTCAGACCAGGGCGAATCGGACTCGGCGGAACCGTTGACCGAAGACCAACTGAACGCCTGGCTCGACGACCTGGCGGGTCTGGGGTCGGGCTTCCGTCGGTTTGGGCCGGTTGATCGCAGCCGGGTGATGGAACTGGTCGGTGTCGGGCTCGATCGGATGACCGTCAGCCCGGTTCCCGATCGCTGGATCGAAGCGTTGACCCCCTCGGCGGAGCTGTTGACGGTGGGTCTTGCCGACGCCTCTCCGGCCGTCAGGGCAGGGGCCGCCGAGGTGCTTGGGCGGGTCTGGGCCTGGCAGCCGGGCGCACCGATCTGGCCCGATGCCGAGCGAACCGTCGCCACCTGGAAAAACCGCCTGCACACCCCCTTGGTCGCCTTGCTCGACGACCCGGAACCAGGCGTTCGGCTGGCCACGGTCATTGCCCTGGGCAAGCTGCCGATCGACGCCATGGCCGAACCGGCGGTGGCTCGGATCGCCGACGACGTTCCGGCCGTTCGAATGCAGGTCCTCACCAGTTTTGCTCACCGGCGCGACGTGTTGACCGATGACGCGGTCCTGCCGCTCCTGTTCGATCCCGAGTCTCCGGTCGCACTGGCGGCTCAATTTGTCCTCAAGGCCCGAGGGCTGGACGATGATCTGATCGGCCTGGCCAAGTTGCTCTATCACCCCCGGGCGGATTTGAGGGCATCTGCCATCTCTCAGATTGAACGTCGAGACGACATCGACCCGATTGTCTGGCTCGACCGTCTCTCTCGTGATGAGGATGAAACGGTCCGATCGAAGGCGATGGAAGCGCTGAGCCGACTCGCATCGCCCGATGCCCGTCGTCGCGTCGCGGAGATGGCGGCCTCAGACCCCTCCCCAACGATCCGAGACGCCGCCCGTCGCGTGCTTGACGACCTGACGGCCGACCTGCCGCCGCTTCCCGGTGCACCGGATCTTTATCCCCGAGCCAACTGATCCTCGTGTGACGACCGAATGCCCTTCCAGGTCGCTCCGGAACGCCCCGCCTTCGCCCGCGGGGCGTTCGATTGCGCGCAAAGGTCGTTGGGTGGTTCGGTCGGGCGAGCCTGACGCCAGGATTACGGGGCTGTTGCGGTGGCGGCCGGCAGGTGACGACTGTTGGGGTACTCCTGCTGGAGGCGTTCGACGACACTCGCAGCGCGATCGTCTCGATCGAGAATCCGCCAGAGCTGAGCGATGGCGGCGAGAGACCGGGCATGCTCGTCGGCCAGGCTCGGGTAAAGGATGTCCGTGTTCAGGTAGGCGAACAGGGCGTCTCGGGGTTTCCCGGCCGCTCGAAGGCAATCGCCGAGGGTATTGTAGGCCGGGGCCAGGGTCGAGGCGTCTTCCGGATCAGCCTCGTCGATCACCGAGCGGACTACCTGTTCCGCTTCGTCAAAGCGGCTGAGACCGGCCAGGGCCTCGGCCCGAGCCAGATCGGCTCGAATCCGGGCGGGGCTACCCTCGGGCAATCGGCCGACCAGGGTCTCGAGTTCCTGAAGCGCCTGTTCCGACTGCCCTCGCTTGACCATCACCTGTGACCTCAGGACCGCCGCTCGGTCGCTGGCCCAGGAAAGTTTGGCCAGATCCTGAAGCGCCCGGTCTGCGGCGTCGTAGTTCTGGGCGTCCAGTTGCAGGGTCGAGAGCAATTCCAGGGCCGGGCCATAATGTCGGCTGCTGGACAGCTCCGTGGTGATTTTCGTGAGGGCGTCGATCGCTGCGTCTCGCTTCGACGGATCGACTTGAGCGCGTCGGGCCAGGGCCGAGGCGCTTCGGAATCGGGCGTCTTGCGCGAGGAGTGGGTTCTTCACCTCGCCGGCGGCTTGCTGGTACAGCTCGGCGGCCTGTTCCAGGTCACCACTGTTTTCCCTCACCCTGGCCTGCGTGAAGGTCGCGCCGGGGGCGTCGTAGGTGATCTCGTCGATCTGGTCGAGCGGAACATCTCGCCCCGCGATTCGCACCAGTTCCGGAGTTTCCCGCTCCACGTTTCCGCGAATCCGGCCTCCGGGAGCGGTGATGGTCGAGCCGGGCACAAGCACCACGTCGTCGGCCATCGAGGCACTTGCCAGGGCCAGGACGAGCAGCAAGGCCCAGGGAGATCGATGAGAGTTCATGCGTCGTGATGTCCTCGGGTCGAGAGTTCGGTTCCGGAGCGCGAGCTCATCCGCCGGCTCGGCGGAGAAGCTGCTCATAGTTTTGCTTGATCTCGGGAGAACCGAGCGTGTTCGACAGGGCCATGACACTCTTAAGCGTTCTCCGGGCCGCATCCTTGCTCCCCTTGTTGAACTGGCAGAGTGCGACGTGGTACCAGCATTCGTAATATTCCGAGGGGCGGGGGCGAGCGCCTTCAAGCCGCTTAGCAAGGTCTTGCCAGTGCCGGATGGCGACATTCCAGTAGCCCGGCTCGACCGCGGCCCAGTCTTCGAGAACCTGGCATTGTTCCATCAGAAAATCGAGCGCCTTGGGATGCTCGGCCACCAGTTTCGCCGAGACGGACCAGGCATCGTTGAACTGCCCGGCCTGCCGATGGGCTCCCGAGAGCTTCAACCGGGTGCGGAGCAGGCGATCACTGTCCGGGAACTCCTCGATGACCCGACGGAAGATCTCGATCGCCCGATCGGGACGCTCAAGGGTGAGCATTTGCTCGCCCGCCCACTGAAGCGATTCGTACGACTGGTTCGATTGCCGTTCGATCAGGGCTTCGAGAAACTGCTCGAAGGTCTTCCGGCTGGCTTCAAGCCTGGCGCGGTCTCCGGCCTGGCGTTGGGCTTCCATCTCCGTTTCGAGCAACCGGCCGAGCGAGAAAAACAGTTGGGTCAAGCGTTCGCCCGACTCCACCGCTTCAAGCAATCTCATATCCTCAATGGCCGCTTCGGTCTGGCCGTCGGCGATGTGGGCTTGAAGCTGGAGCTTCATCAAGCGGAGATAGAGTTCCTCCGTCCGTCCGCTCATCGAGGAGGCTGAGCCAAGCACTTCGGTGTGAGGGCCGATGACCTTCAGGGATTCGCCGGGACGACCTTCGATCAGATGAATCTCGGCCAGATCGGCCGCATTGCTCAGCCGGTCCGGATCGGTTGGCGCGACCCGAGCCTCGATGCGAGCGTCGTAGGTTTCCTGCAGCAGGGCGAGGGCCTTCTCCGCCTCGGCGGTCGCCTCGGGAGATTCGGTCCCTTCGGGGGCCTGCTTCCGCAATTCGAGGCTGCGTTTCCAGTGGGCGGAGGCGGCCTTGGCCTTGGCGTCGAGAATTCGCCCCGAGGTCTTCACCGACAGGTAGGCGTCGATCGCCTCAGGGTATCGACCCTGGCCCAGCGCGATGTCTCCCTGAAGAATGCGAGCGACATCGGCCTGCGACGAGTCGGGCCAGGTGGCAATGGTATAGTCGGCCAACTCTTGAAGACGTCGGAGGTCTTGCTCCTGCCCGCGTCCCTTGAGTGTTTCGTACGCCTGGGCCAGGGCTCCCATACCCAGTTCGGTGGCTGCCAGCGACGAATCCCAGGAAGGATAGCGCCTGGCCAGGAAATTGGCCAGCACCGCCGCCTCGTGATAGCGACCGGCAGAGTAAAGATTGAAGGCAAGCAGGTAGCGGGCCTCGTTTGCCCGGCTCGAATCTCGGGAAGGGTTTACCTTCGTCAGGGCGGCGCGGAGCAGGGCGATGGCATTCTCCCACGAGCGAAGGCCCATCTCCTCTCGGGCTCGGGTCATGGCCTGATCGAAGCTCAGGCCGGCAAGTGTGCGCGCATCGATCGGGCCGCTGGGCCGATACTTCGTCAAGAGCTCCACGGCGTCGGCCTTGTACGGCGACGCATAGGCGACCACCTGGCTCAGTTGTCCGATGAGATCGCGGACCAGCTCATCCTTCCGGGCCACGGCCGCAGTGTAATTGTCTTCCAGCTGGGCGTCGATGTTGCGAGCCAGCTCCAGTTGCACGCCGAGGCGCTCGTACGAGCCGGTATCCCCCCGACTGGCCGTCAACCATTCCCGAGCGAGTCGCTCGGCCAGCGGGAACTCGCCTCGCTTACGGGTGGCGATCACCTTGAAGAAAGCAACCTGACGTTGCAACTCCCGGAGGCGGGGATCTTCATGGGTCAGGAGTTCGTTATAAATGCCCATTGCCGCCCCGAGGTCCCCTTTTTCCTCAAGGCTCTTTCCCTGCCACATCCGGGCGGCGAACCCGGCCATCCAGGTTCGGTACGAGTCGTAGATGGTTTTGAACGAAGTGATGGCCTCATCGAGCAAGCGGTTGCGATCGTCTGACCCTTCGGGATAGGTTTGTGCTTCGTCGTAATCGATCAAGGCACGTTTCAGGATCGCGTCGATCAGGCGGCGCTGGGCCTCGTCTCGGGCCGCTCGTCTGGGGTCGGACTCGTCGAGAAAGGCGACCGGAAAAGCCTGGTAGGCTTGTTCCAGGTCGCTTCGGGCGGCGTCGAAGGAGCGTCGGGCCTCGGCGAAGGCGGCTCGGGCGGCTGCAAGTTTCGCCTCGCGGTCGGTAGGGTCCTCGCTCTCGTCGGCTTTCAGGACGGCGGTCTGGCCTCGTTGGTACAGCACCTGAGCAAGCTGAACCTTGGCTTCCACCGCGAGTTCGTGGCTGGGATGGTTCTTGAGGAAGGCGTCGAACGCGGCCCGGCCCTGGTCGAGCAGCAGGTCGCGCCGTTCCAGTTCCAGGGCGACCTCGGCTTCTCGGAGCTTGTTGCGCCCTTCCTCGAACGCCAGGATCGGTTTCAGCTCGTCCGGGGTTGCGGGATCGGCTCGAAGCGAGGCGATGTACTCGTCGGCCAGGTCGAAATACCCACGCTCGCGCAAGCCTTCGAGAAATCGGAGCGACCGGCTCGAAGGAGCATCGACCGCTTGTTCCTGACGAGCCTCGGCGATGGAGCAAACGCAGGATGCCAGCACCAGCACCGCCGCGATCAGAACCGCGGCGCGACGAAATCGAACCATCGAGAGGGTCTCCCGGGCCGGGGCCGTTGGCAATTCGACGGGAAAACGGACTGGCCGCCGCGTGGTGATCAAGGGAGCTTGCCTGCATCAAACTTTACGACGCGTTCGAGCGGGTCGTCAACCCGCCGGACCAGTCTTCGAGACGTTCGCTCGGGCATCAATCGCCCGGTGCAAGGCCCGAAGCGCGAGCAGGCCGCACTTCCGCCGGGCTGGGGTCAACGGAATGCCGATCCATTCGATCATCCGGTCTGCACCCAGCGCCCGGGCATCTTCGAGACGCTGGCCTTCAATCTGCTCGGCGAGGATCGAGGCCGCAGCCTGACTAATCACGCAGCCGCGCCCCTGGAACCGGGCAAGGGCAATCCGCTCCGGGTCCTCGGTATCGAGCGCGACCTCGAAGTGGATCTGATCCCCGCAGAGCGGGTTATCCAGATCGGCGTCGAGGTCCACCACGTCGAGGCGTCCTCGGTACGGCGAGCTGTCGTAATGGTCGAGCAGTTCTTCGCGGTAAAACGAGTCTTCCATGCGGGGTCGGTCCTCTCTCTGCTGTCGCGTGGGGGGGAGGGGAGATGAGGTCAACCGCTCCGGCGGGACCGTCGATCGCGGAACAGTTCGATCGCGTGGCGGATCGCCTCGGCCAATCGATCAAAGTCTTCGGTAGTGTTGTAGAAATAGGCACTGGCTCGGGCGCTGGCCATCAACCCGTATCGCTGGTGAAGCGGCATCGCGCAGTGCTGGCCGGCTCGAATGGCCACTCCTTCGCGGTCGAGCAACTGGGCCAGGTCGTGCGGGTGAACCGATTCGATGTCCATGCTCAGAATCCCCCCCTTGTGGTCCGGACTCGGGCCGAGAATCCGAACCCCGGGGATGTCTTCCATCAATCGGTGGGCGTGGTCCATCAACTGACGTTCATGAGCAATCAGGGCCTTTGCATCAAACTGTGAAAGGTACTCAACCGCCGCGCCCATGCCGATCGCCTGCGCGATCGGTGGAGTCCCCGGCTCGAACTTGTAGGGCAGGTCGTTCCACTCGGCTCCTTCCCGGGTCACTCGGGTGACCATGCTGCCGCCTCCCCAGGCCGGGGGCATCGCTTCGAGAAGTTCGCGACGCCCGTACAGGACCCCCACACCGGTCGGCCCGCACATCTTGTGGCCGGAGAAGGCGAGAAAATCGATTCCGAGCTTGCCCACGTCGATCGCATGATGCGCGACCCCCTGCGCACCATCGACGACCACGATCGCCCCCCGATCGTGCGCCATGGCGATGACCTCGTCCAGAGGCGTGACCGTCCCCAGCACGTTCGACATGGCCGTGATCGCCACGATCCGCGTCCGATCCGACAGTTGCCGCTCCACGGCTTCGTCTTCCAGACGCCCGTCGTCGGTAATCTCGGCGAAGCGAAGGATCAGGCCCTTTTCCTTCGCCAGCATTTGCCAGGGAATCAGGTTCGAATGATGCTCCAGATCGGTCAGAACGATCTCATCCCCTTCCCGGAGGAAGGTCCGGCCCCACGATTGCGCGACGAGGTTGATGGCGTCGGTGGTGCCTCGGGTCCAGATGATCTCCTCAACCTCGGCCGCACCAACGAATCGGGCCACCGTCTCCCGAGCCGCTTCATACGCCTCGGTCGCCCGTTCGCTCAGGGCGTGGATGCCGCGATGGACATTCGCCGGATACTCCGAGTCGTAGGCTTGCACCGCTCGGATGACGCTCCAGGGTTTCAGGGTCGTCGCCGCGTTATCCAGGTAGGTCAAACGAACACCCGGACGGATTTCCTGGTGCAGTCCCGGGAAATCGGCCTTCAGGTCATCGTGCCGAGGCAAAGGAGAATCAACGGTCGCCATCATGCTCCGGTGGGCTGGCTTCAAGAGAGGGCCGGGCGATATGCTTTCCATCATACGAGATTCGAGGCGATCTTGCTCGGTCTTCCCCCGATCGTTCTCGACCAAAACAATGGGGTTTCGCCCGTCGTCTCGATCCCCGGGAGTTTGCTTCGTGTCCCGATATTTCAAGTACAAAGCCGCCGATGCCCTGCTCTCCGATGCCAAGGCAATGGGGCTCGACATCCGACTCAGTGAGGAACTCACTCCCCTGGCCCAACCCCTGACCATCGGCGGCCGGACGATCGGCAATCGCCTGGCCATTCATCCCATGGAAGGCTGTGACGGGGATCTCGACGGCAACCCCGGGGAACTGACCCTCCGGCGCTACCGACGGTTCGGCGACGGCGGGGCAAAGCTGATCTGGGGAGAGGCCGCCGCCGTCGTCCCTGAAGGCCGGGCCAACACCCGGCAACTCGTCTGCGATGAAGCCCGAGCCGACGGCCTCGCCCGCCTGCTCGATCAATGCCGCCAGTCGCACCGCGAGGCCTGGGGAGACGATTCCGACCTGCTCGTCGGACTGCAACTGACCCACTCGGGCCGTTACAGCGTCCCTCGGCCGTTCCTCGCCCAGCATGATCCCTGGCTCGACCCGCGCACCATCATCGACCGCTCGACGAAACGCTTGGCCGACGCCGACACCCCGCTCCTCTCCGACGACGACCTCGACCGCCTTCAAGATCGTTACGTCGAGGCCGCCGAGGTCGCCGCGCGGGTCGGCTTCGACTTCATCGACCTGAAGCAGTGCCACCGCTACCTGCTCTGCGAACTCCTCTCAAGCCACACGCGCCCCGGCAAGTATGGCGGATCGTTCGAGAACCGAACCCGCTTCATCCGGGAGGTCGTGGCTCGCATTCGCGATCGCCTGCCGGCCTTGATGGTCGCCACCCGGATGAACGTCTACGACGGCATCCCCTGGCGCACCGGGGCCGATCAGGCCGGAGAGCCGGAGCAGGTTTCCTACCCGCTCCGGTCTTCCTGGGGAACCGATCCGCAAGACCACACGCGCCCTGATCTCGACGAGCCGATCCGCCTGATCGGCATGCTCCGAGACCTCGGCGTGGCGATGGTCAACGTCACGATGGGCAACCCGTACGGCAGCCCCCACATCATCCGGCCCTTCGAGTACCCGCCGCCGGATGGCTACGAGACGCCCGAACACCCCTT